>JANZZA010000595.1 GCA_026419655.1 Armatimonadota bacterium
GCCTCCAGCTCGCCAAGGGCCAGCTCCAGGCCACTGCGACCAGGATGTAACCGTGAAAGGCGCGGTTGACGGTTTGGCATTTCCGACCCCTCCGTGTTACTAACCATTGTAGTATTTACCCAGTCGCATGTCAAGTCAACCCAAAACTAAACCGCCGCTCGCCATCCTTACGCATGAGACCGTCGCGAGAGTCAGCTACCCAGTGCCCGGACGCAACCGCAGCTAAAAGGACCGGCGAGAGAGTACTGTACATGCTTTCACCCCGGATAAGCCAACACGAGCTTTACAACAGTCCCCATGGTGATTGTTGCAAAAGACAAGTCACCAGCCGCTACGCGTCACCCTGTATCAAAGGTTGGGCACCTGGCCTCCAGCGCTGTGCCGCCCGGAACTGTTCGGAGACTGGGTTTCGAACCAATCACCTAAGGGTCTCCTGAAGGGGCTGGCTCAACAGGCGCGAAACGCGGCAGCACAAGCAGTTCTAATGAGACCAAGCCACAAGAGCCGATAGGAGTGAGACCTATGCTCAGGTTCGCAGTTGTCGGAGCAAGAAGAGGAGTCGGACTTGCCGCAGTAATAGCCGCAAACCCGAAGTGTCAGCTCGTCGCAATCTTTGACCCCAGGCGCGAGCGAGCCGAACAGGCAGCGACGAATCTGGGAGCAGCCCGAGTGGCCGCTAGCTACGAAGAGCTTCTTGCCTCAGAAGACATTGACGCGGTCGTCATAGCCAGTCCGATGCCCTTCCACGCAACCCAGGCCATCGCCGCACTGGAGGCGGATAAACACGTCCTTTCTGAAGTCCCTGCCATAGCATCACCCGAGGAAGCTGAGCCACTGGTGAAAGCAGCCGCCAAATCCCGCGGCAAGTACATGCTCGCTGAAAACATGGCCTACTTCGCGTGGGTGCAGGCCTTCGACACACTGGTGAAAGAAGGCTTTATCGGAGACCCTGTGTATGGGGAATGCGAATACGTGCATGATTGCCGCGACCTTATGGTGGAGTGGATTGACGGCGAGAAGCACCTGACCTGGCGTGCGACACACCTCGGACCAGCCCAGTACTGCACCCATGACCTCGGGCCCATGCTGCATATTTTTGACGACCGCGTGGACACGGTTGTCGGGATGAACACGGGATGCAGGACGGCCCCAGACCTGGGCGCCATTGACGCGGAAGTCATCCTCTGCAAGACGGTCAAAGGGCGCGTCCTCAAGTTTCTCGGCAGCTTTGTCAATGCCCGCCACCCTGCTCTGCACTACTTCGTCATCTACGGGACCGAGGGAGTCCTCGAAAGCCCCAGGGTGCCCGAGGAAGCCTTCAAAATGAACAGTCCAAAGATACCCCACGCCTGGGGGATGGTGAAACTGCCCCTAAGCGATAGCCATCCCGACCTCGCTGGCCGAGTGGCGGGTGGGGGCCACGGGACATGCGAGTGGCTCATGGTAGAAGACTTTGTTTCGGCGGTACTGGAAGACCGCCAGCCACCAATTGACGTGTACACCGCCCTGGACTGGAGCCTGCCAGGAGCCCTGGGACACCAGTCGGCTGAAGAGGGCGGGATACCAAAGAAGGTACCAGACCCGCGGTCTTGGACAGGGTGAAACAAGGACGAGAAGAGAAACAAAAGGGCCGACAACGCACAGGGAGATGAAAATCATCACGAGATTTTTCGCCAAAGGGGTTGACACGGGCGGCGCTAAGGTGTATAGTATCATCCAGGAAAGTGCAGGTTTGGCCCGTGGGCGTTCTACAGTTTTGACAAGGCGCAACGCTCGAAGCGCAGGGACGAAACAATAGCCCCCTTGGCAAGCGCCCAGTTTGTCCACGAGGCCAGAACCGCCCAGCTAGAGTCTTGCGACGCCGCACGGGCGGACTGGAAGGAGCAGCGAGCTGCCTTAGGCCCCGGAGGCAGCTCGCTGCTTTTGCGCGACACAAACCCAACAAGCAGCGCAGCCCCAGCCCCTAAGTGCTACTTGCCTAGCAGTCCCTCTGGCCGTGGCTGTCGCTCTGTGGCAAACCGCGAAGACCGATGTGGCCACACTATTTACCGCCGCCTTGAGGGCACGAAAAAACCCTGGCCGTAGCCAGGGGCTATCCCCAAGCCGGGGAGAGGAAGGCCAGTGTCACACCTACAGCGACTTTCCAGAGCGCGGCTTTTCCTTTGTGGCAGCCTGGGCTGGAGTTGCTTTCTGCTCTGTTGGCGTGGTGGCTTTTGCTGTGGTCGCCCGCGTAGCAAGTAGGTCGCGCAGGGCGCCGAGGCACAAGTCGGCAGTTTTGGGACCGACCGACATGCTCCACTCGTAATCGTAGGTCTCGTCGCCCCAGAAATCTCTGGGCAGGATGTAGCCCAGCTCGTTGTTGGCGAGGCTCACGAAGAACTTGTATTCGGCCTTGGCCAGAGCTTTCGCTGCCAGGCCGACAGACGGCAAAGGCTCGCCGGGCATGGTCATCCAGACGCTCTCGCCCAGCCACATGATAGCCAGGTCAGCCGAAACCTCTCTCCCCGTGAAGCCGTTGTAAGCCGGCAACAGGCCGGACCTGAGCGCGGTCAGGAACCTCTCGTTCTCGACTGGTAGATGGACGGTGCGACTTGCAAAGGCCAGGTCTGGACGGGATGGGCTATCGGCGTCGGCGAGGGCCCTGACCACCGTTTCGCCGACGGCCTTGCCGACGCGCTCGGCTTCCGAGAAGGAATGTTCTGAAATGTCAGGGCTGACCATGCCGCCCAAGGCCCCGTTAAAGAACAGGCAAATACCGCCGACCTTTCCCTCGACCACCTGCCGCATCCAGTGAACCCAGTCTGAGGTGACCTCAAGGTTGTGTTTATCTAGAGCCTCTGGATGGCAGCCCCAGTTGACGGCAACAGCGATTGGCTCGTCAGCCGGGCTAACCACGTGGACAATGCTTATCTCAGGGTCAATCAGGTTGGGTGCGTTGAAATTGCGGGCGGTCTTTGGCGGAGCCTGGGTCCGGGCGAGCCGTATGCGAGCTGTACGGAGGTTTCGCACGGCTTGCTTGATTGCCTGGGCAGTGCGTTGCTTGACAAACTCACGGTACTCCTCGTCCACGCCAGAAACGCCTTCCTTCGGTCCCCAGAAGCCGATAATGTCGGGGGCGGAGTGCACGTGAGTGCAGGTGATAACGATATTTTGCGGAGGCACGTCCGCCACGCGGCGCCGCACGTCAGCCACATCAGGCCCCAACATGCCCAGCAGGTCCAGGCTCACCCAGACCACGGTCGTATCGCCGCGCTGAAGAGCGAGGGCACGGGCGTAGAGGTCGTCGTGGACCTTCGTGTAAACCCGGTTCTCTCCCCAGCCAGCCAGGTAAAGGCCGGGCTTTTCGGGTGTGATTTTCACCGATGCGACGCCGGCTTTGAAAGGCTGGCGATTCTCTTCTTCCGCGCCCCCACAGCCTGAGAACACAAGACATGCCATGACTACCACCAACGTCGCCCCTGCCGTCCTCATCTCGCCTCACCTCCTCTGCTACCTCGACACCAGGTCCATGGCCGTCACGTCGCCAAGTCTTCGGCAGCGGAGCCATCCGTCGCTGTCTCACTTCCAGCGCCATCGGGCCTGTCCTTCGCCAGACCAGCGCGCTTGCTAACTTAAGCAAATGATAGCCCAAAGCAGCCACGGCCTGCTATCCCAACTGACTCGAAACCCGCCGGGTTTTTCTACGCCTCGGTTTTGCGCGAGCTCAAAGCCTCTGAAAGCGCCGCGAGACGCCTTCTCGTAAAGGCGCAGGGTTGAAAACGGTCGTCCCTCAGGGGACTTTTGCAAAAGCCGGTGCTGGTTTTTGCAGGCCAGGTATACCGTACAACTCCGTGCGCCCTCATTTCTGCCGGTGACGGCGTGTCCGAGCGGGCAAGGCAAGTTTTGCAACAGTCTCCTCAGTGTCTCTTCCGCGTCCTCCCGTGCGGGTCTCTCCAGGCTGCCCGCCCCAGGATGTTGCAGCACTCCTCGGCAATACGGTCGCGCTCGCCGCCGCCCTGATCCGTGCCTGAGGCCGCTGGGGACCTACAACCGCACAGGTATGCGGGAGGCGATAGCTATACGAGTGGGAGAGACAACGCAACGGTAGGCCACGACCATAACCCCGGCGCGGTGGGCGGCAAGCAGAGCGTCGGCAAAGGCCGGGTCGGTAGCGCGGTTGGGCGCGAAGGAGTGGACATCGGGGCGCGCACAGATGAAAGCGATGACAGGACGAAGGTGTTTGCTACCAGCGGCCAAAGCAGTGAGCTCCGCAAGGTGACGGCGGCCGCGGTCGGTAGGGGCGTCGGGAAAAAGACCCACGCCGCCGCGAGCAAGAGTGGCGGATTTGGTCTCGACGATAAAAAGACGGCGGCCACAGCGGACTATCAGGTCCGCGCGGCCAGCGCCGAGGGCCGGCTCGAAGATAGCTTCGGCGCACCTGCCAAAAGGTGGAAGACCGCCCGGCGCCTGAACAGCCTCCGCCAGCAGATGGGGCGGAAGACGAGCATCCACGCAAACCCAGACGCCAGAGTGACGCACCAGGATTATGTCGCCCGCGGTCTTGCGGTTGGCGTCAGGGCAAGGGGTCCAGAGCAGCCGCGCCCCAGCCTTCATAAGCTCCGGCAGGCGGCCGGAGTTAGGAACGTGCAGATATAGGCGCTGGCTGTTCGCCTCGACCCACGCGCCGAAGCGATTGGGGCGGGAGATAACGACGGCCCTTGCGAGTGCCGGAAACCGCATCAGACCTGCCCATCGTAAAAGCCTTCTCGCGAAGGACGCCCTCTTGAAAAGGGGGCTACCCCTGCGACGTCCCTCCCAAAACCTTCATACCCGTTCAACAGCGCACGCTCACTGACAAGCGACAAAAGAGAAAGCAACGGCAGGCCACTAACAACGGCGCGTGACGGGCCCTAATGCCAGAAATGCCGCAGGCCAGTGAAGACCATGGCCAGGCCGTGCTCGTCGGCAGCGGCTATAACTTCATCGTCGCGGATGGAACCACCGGGCTGGATGATGGCCACGCAACCTGTCTGCGCGGCCGCATCCACATTGTCGCGAGCTGGGAACATGGCGTCCGAAGCCAACACCGACCCTGCAGCGCGTCGCCCGGCCTTGCGCGCAGCGATGAGCATCGAGTCAATGCGGCTCATCTGGCCGGCGCCACAGCCGACCAGGCGCTTGCCCTGGCACAATACGATGGCATTGCTTTTGACGTGCTTTGAAACGCGGTCAGCAAAAAGTAATGCTTCCATCTGCTCAGCCGTAGGCTGCTTGCGAGTCACCACGCGCAACTCTTTAGGCTCGGCGAAGCGAAGATCGGGCGTCTGGACAAGCGCGCCGCCGGGCACTGACCTGAACTCCAGGTCTTCGCCCCGTCCGCCCCGCCAGTCCTCAAGCGCCATAATGCGCAGATTTTTCTTCTCGCGCAGGATTTCGAGGGCTTCCGGCTCGTAGCCCGGCGCGATGACGGCCTCGACAAAGGCCGCCAGCACGGTAGCTTCCTCGTCGCCGGATTCCTGGCGGTAGCGCGGCAGGATTACCTCGGCCAGGTAGTCATTATCGGCAAAGACTTCGGCGGTCTCACGGTCAACGACACGGTTTAGGCCGACCACGCCACCGAAAGCAGCCAGGGGGTCAGTGGCCCAGGCGTCTTCGAAGGCCTGGCGCAAAGTCGGGGCCGACGCAAGACCACAGGGGTTCAGGTGCTTGACGATAACGGCCGTTGGCTCGTCAAAGTCGCGGGCGGCCTCCAGAGCTGAGGCCAGGTCGAGGATGTTGTTGAAAGACAGTTCCTTGCCGTGTAGCTGCACGGCACCGGCCAGCCCTGTCTCGGCGGCGCCGACCAGGCGGTAAAAGGCACCAGCCTGGTGCGGATTTTCGCCGTAGCGCAGGTCCTGGATTTTCTCGAGCCACGGGACGATTAGCGGCGGCAAGCCCTCTGGCGAGAGGAACTGGCGGGCAAGCCAGGCGCTGATGGCGGCGTCATACCGAGCGGTGTGCTGGAAGGCCTCAAGAGCGAGTAGACGGCGGGTTTGCTCGCTCACTTCGCCACCCGAGGTCCGCATCTCAGCGAGGATGTCCGGGTAGCGGGCAGGATTGCAAACGACGGTCACGAAGCGAAAGTTCTTTGCGGCCGACCGCAGCATTGCCGGGCCGCCGATGTCAATGTTTTCTACCGCTTCTTCGAGGGTCACGTCGGGGCGGGCCACCGTCTCGCGGAAGGGATAAAGGTTCACCGCCACTAGGTCTATCGGGATGATGCCATGCTCCTGCATTTTAGCCACGTGCTCAGGATTGTCGCGCAGGCCCAAAAGAGCGCCGTGGACTTTTGGATGCAGCGTCTTCACGCGGCCGTCGAGCATTTCCGGGAAACCCGTGTAAGCCTCGACGGGCGTGACCTCTATCCCAGCCTCGGTGAGTGTCCTGGCGGTGCCACCCGTGGAAAGAATCTCCACCCCCATCTCGGCAAGCCCGCGGGCGAACTCAACCACTCCGGTCTTGTCAGAAACGCTGACTAAGGCGCGAGCAATGCGAGCCATCGCGAAGCCCCCCAACGAGTGAAACAAGTGGGAGCCATTATATAAAGGAGAGACAGCACGGGTCAAAGCCGCCTCCCCTATTGCGAGGATTCGGTTTTCTAAGGGGACTGTTGGAAAGGTCGTTTTCCCGGCCGGCCGAGGAAATCGCGCGTAAAAGGTCAGTCGTAAAGCGACCTGCATTTCCCCTGGTCTGGGTAAGCCGACACCAGGTTTTGCAATAGTCTCCGAGATGATTCTTCGCGCCCGAGTCTTTCCTGCCTAAAACAAAAGCCTGCGAAAACCGAATACTCCCGACGCTGCGGTTGTGGTGGCTTCTGGGGCTGCGTTACAATGACCGTGGAGGTAGAAGCCTATGTCGGACAGCAAGCCGGAGTTTCCGCCAGAGCTTCGCAGGGACCCGTTGACGGGCATCTGGGTAGTCATCGCAGACCGCGGCGGGAGACCATCGGGACGGTTTGAGGAAAGGGACGTGGAGCCAAAGGTATGCCCTTTCTGTCCCGGCAATGAGGGAATGACGCCGCCAGAAATCTACGCCGTGCGGCCCAACGGCGGAGAGGCCAACGGGCCCGGGTGGACTGTCCGGGTCGTGCCTAACAAGTTTCGTGCTTTCGACGCCGACCTGCAACTGCGGCGCAAGGCCATCGGCATGTACGACTGGATGCTGGCGGTCGGGGCCCATGAAGTCATCATCGAGACGCCCGACGACGACGCCCAGTTGCGCAGCATGCCGCCCGACCAGGTGGCCCTGGTGCTGGACACCTACAAGCACAGGCTGGAAGACTTGCGGCGGGATGCCCGCTTTCGGCACATAGTTATCTTCCGCAACTATCGTACGCCAGCCGGGGCTTCTTTGAAACACCCTCACTCCCAGGTCATCGCACTTCCTGTGGTGCCCAAACTCGTCAAAGACAGGCTCCTGGCCGCGCTTCAGTATTTTCGGGCCAAGGAACGTTGCCTGGTGTGCGACATAATAGACCAGGAGGTCTACGACGGCCGGCGGGTGGTAGCGCAGAACGAACACTTCATCGCCCTGGTGCCCTTTGCGGCGCGATTCCCCTACGAAATTGCCCTATATCCCAGACGCCACCAGCACGACTTTCTGGTGATAAACGAGGCGGAAAAGTACGGGCTGGTGGCAATCCTGCAGGACATCCTTAACCGCTACTTTGCGCTTCTCGGTGAGAAGGATACGGGCAAAAACGTGCCATACAATATGGTGCTGCAGACGGCGCCGAACACCACGCCGAGGCCGGGGCGGCCCGACTACTGGGGCACTATCGAATATGACTATCACTGGCACATCGAGCTGATACCGCGACTGACCAGGATGGCGGGCTTCGAGTGGGGCACAGGCTTGTACATCAACATCAAGCAGCCCGAAAAGGCCGCACATGAACTGGCCCATGCCCACGAGCTGGCAGCACAACAGACTTCCGTCGCATAACATAAGCAATGACCCGCGGCAGTAGCTGGAAACGATGAGGCCCATCACAGGACCCACAGCCCAGGAGTTGAGTGACCTCGTCGAGCGCCGCTGGCACCGGCTGGTGGAGCTGACGCAGGCGTGGCTTGCCGAGCATGAGGCGAGTGTGCCGGGCCTTTTGTGGGAAACGCTTTGGTCAACGACGGAGGCTGAGCGCAGCCCCGAAGAAGCAACGGCAGCGCCCACAGGCCCGCCTGTGCTTGTGCGTGCCCTGGTGAGCGTGCTTCGCGGCGTCCCGGACGAAGCCCTGGTGGCTGAGGTTGCTCGCGCCAGTCTGGAAGACCACACGGGCGAGGACCGCGTACAAGAAGTTCTCGTAGCCCTGGAACAGGGCCTGGAGAAGCTACTTGCAGAGGAAGGACACAGCGAGGCCAAACTGCGGCGAGCGGGACGCCTGGCGGTGGAGGCGCTGCGGCGCCGCGTCGAGGCTCTCCACACTCAGGCAATCGAGGAAAAGGCAACTGCTGCCCAGAGCTTGCTCGAGCGTCTCTACGACGCCGTGGGCAAGGCCATCATTATTTGCGATGCGCAAAGTGGTGCGATCCTGCGCGTAAACCGTGCGGCGGCGACGCTGTTGGGCAAAGACGCCGGACAGCTGCAAGGAGCGCAGGTACCAGAAGTACTCCCCGAGTTCGCACAGCGAGACTGGCCCAGAGCACTGCAGGTCGGCCCGGAAGAGTTGCTAGACTTTGAGATGACTTTGCAGACCGCCGACGGAACGCGGTTTCTTCAAGGGGTAGCAGGCAAGTTCCGCGATGCAGGACGCGAGATAGTACACTTAGCGCTGGCCGACGTCACCGACCGCGTCGAACTGTCACGCAAGCTGTCAACCATAGCCGACGACCTGCGCAGGCAAGTCCAGGACCAGTTGCGCGAGATCCAGGGCCAGCGACAATTCTTCCGCAGCGTGGTGGATGCTCTCCCTCTGCGCATGCTGGTGCTTGACCAGGACCTGCGCATCGTGCACGCCAACCCAGCCTACTACCAGGGGCGCGGGGTGACGCCGGAAGAAGTCATCGGTCGCAAGCTCAACGAGGTGTTCCCAAAGGAGATCCTGACAGAGGCCGGCCTTGAGGCAGCCCTCGCCTCTGCTGTTAAGTCAGGCCGACCTGCGCGCTGGTCTGGCTACCGTATGGCCACCGAAGACCACGGCGAACGCATTGTAGACGTGCGCGTTGACCCCTGCGCCGGTCCCGAGGGCCAAACCTACATCCTACTCACCATTGAGGACGTCACAGCCCGCCACCGACAGCTATACGAGCGGACTATCCTGCAACAAGTCATGCGGGCAATGCTCGAAGCCCAGGACCTGCCGCGCCTGCTATATGCCATTCTCACCGGCATGACAGCAGGCGGGTCCGCAGGCCTGGGGTTCAACCGAGCTTTCCTGCTGCTCGTGGATGAAGACAGTGGCGTGCTGAGGGGACAGATGGCCGTAGGGCCAGGAAGCCGCGAAGAGGCCTACAAGATCTGGTCTGAGGTGGCGGCAGAATATCACAGTATAGAAGATTTCATGCGGGACTACGACCGGCTTCCCCCACCCGAGGAGCGGCCCCTGGCTAAGGTTGTCGAAAAGATGGTCTTTCCGCTCACCGACGCAGAGCACTTACCCGTGCTGGCCCTGGCCCGGGGCAGGGCTATCCACGTGGCGAAAGCTTCCCAGGATGCGCGTGTAGACCCGAAACTGCAAGAGGCGCTCCAGGTGGAAGAGTTTGTGGTAGCACCTATGCTGGTGCAGGACAGGCCTATCGGGGTAGCAATCGCGGACAACTTCGTCACGGGCCAGCCTATCCGCGACGACCACGTTGCCCTGCTGACGGCCCTGGCCAACCACGCTGCTCTGGCTATTGACCGCGCGCAAGCCCACGAGCGGGAGCGGCAGCGAGCGGAAGAACTGGCCCGTACACAGGAGGAGCTGGTCAGGTCGAATCAGTTGGCGGCCATCGGCCAGATGTCAGCCATCGTGGCTCACGAAATACGGAACCCTCTTGCGACCATCGGCGGCTTCGCCCTGATCCTGCAGCGCACCCCCGACGACCCGGAGCGTGTGAAGCGTAATGCGCGGATAATCCGGGAAGAAGTGGAGCGCCTGGAGCGTATACTGGAGGAGCTGCTCGAATTTAGCCGGCCCCGACAACTTATGCTCGAGCCCGTAGCACCTGGCGACCTGCTGCACACACTGGCCGACCATTTCAAAAACGACCCCCAAGCCGCACGGGTGGAAGTGCAGGTGGAGGCAGAAGATAACCTGCCACAGATAATGATTGACAAAGCGCTCATGAAGCAAGCTCTGACAAACCTGATGCGCAACGCCGTAGAAGCAATGCCCACGGGCGGCCGACTGACGCTCCGAGCACGGGCGTGGAATGGCGGCGTGGCAATAGACGTGGAGGACACAGGCATGGGCATCCCGCCCGACAAGATTGACAGCATCTTCGACCCCTTCGTGACGACCAAGCCGACTGGCACGGGCCTGGGCCTGGCGCTCAGCCAAGCGATAGTGCAGCAGCATGGCGCGCGCCTGTCAGTGCACAGCAAAGTCGGCGAGGGAAGCACGTTCACGATAGAGTTTCCAATACACCCGGTCCCAACAGAGGTCTCGGCCGTAACCTTTCGGCGCAGCCCCACCGGGCCACTGGACAACGACGTCAAGGCCAGACCCGCGCCACCGAAACAGCCAGGAGGGACGACTGATGGGCCAAGCCGAACTTCAGCGACCAGTGATTCTCATAGTTGACGACGATGAGCACCGCCGGGAGCTGCACCACCAACTCATGGAGCTGGCTGGCTATGAGCCGATTTCGGCAGCCAGCGCTCCGGAAGCCCTGGAAATAGTCTCCCAGCAGACCGTCCATCTGGTCTTGCTGGACATCGCCATGCCGGGAATGGACGGCATAGAGGCTTTAGGGCGGCTGCTCGACCTGAATCGCCAGATGCCGGTTATCATCTATACTGCCTATTCCTCGTATCGCGACGATTTCCAGACCTGGGCTGCCGAAGCCTACGTCACCAAAGAAACCAGCCAGGCAGAACTTTTGCGGGCCATCCGGGAAGCTCTGGAGAAGCGTGGCATTGAAGTGCCGGAGGCAGCGCGGAAGCTAGAGCAAGAAGAGACCCTTGGGGAAGGAGAAAGCGTCTAGAGTGAGCCCGCAGGGCCGCGAGATGCCTGATGTGACAACCCTCGCCA
The DNA here is from genome assembly GCA_026419655.1 of Armatimonadota bacterium. Classification (GTDB taxonomy): domain Bacteria; phylum Armatimonadota; class Zipacnadia; order Zipacnadales; family FEN-943; genus JANZZA01. Next base: position 11,189 of record JANZZA010000595.1, read on the forward strand.
AGTGCATCGTCATGGTGATGGCCGGCGGCGAAGGCCAGCGGCTGTATCCGTTGACCAAACGCCGCGCCAAGCCGGCCGTGCGCTTCGCCGGCGCCTACCGCATCATTGACTTCACTCTGTCAAACTGTGTCAACTCTGGGCTGCGGCGCATTTATCTGCTCGCCCAGTACGCCTCCACGTCTCTGTTCAGCCACGTACGGCGCGGCTGTGCGCGGCTGCTGTCGGAAGAGCTGGGCGAGGGCGTGGAGATACTGCCGCCTCAGCGAATGGCTGGCGACCGCTGGTACGCTGGCACCGCCGACGCCGTCTTCCAGAACCTCTACCTCCTCCAGCAGGAGCGGCCGGATTTGGTGGTGCTGCTTTCGGGCGACCATGCTTACAAGATGGACTACCGGCCGATGATCGCTCATCACCTTCGCAAGAAAGCTGCCCTGACCATATCCGCCCTCGCCGTGCCAAAAAAGGAAGCGCAACATCTCGGCGTACTGGCGACGGACCAGGAAGGAAGGGTGGTGGACTTTCACGAGAAACCTGCAGAGCCCCGGACAATACCGGGCCGGCCTGAAGAGAGTCTGGTGAACATGGGCGTGTACGTGTGGGACACGCGAGCCCTGGTGCAGGAGGTCTCGCGTGACGCCACCCAGGAGAGCTCCCACGACTTCGGCAGAGACATAATCCCGGCAATGGTGAAGCGTGGCGAGGCCGTGTACGCCTACGAATTTGTGGACCCGAGAACTGGCGAGCCAGCCTACTGGCGCGACATCGGCACAATAGAAAGCTACTGGGAAAGCCACATGGACCTGCTAGAGGTCACCCCTAAGTTAGACCTCTACGACCAGGCATGGCCGCTATACACAGCCCGGGGGCACCATCCGCCGGCAAAGACGGTGTTGGGCAAGCAAGCCCAGGTTAGCGATAGTTTGTTGTGCGAGGGTTGTGTGGTCTCGGGCGGTCAGGTAGAGCGTTCCGTTCTCTCACCGGGCGTGCGGGTGGGCGAGGGGGCTGTGGTAGTCGAGAGCATAATCTTCGACGACGCGGAAATCGGACCGGGTGCCTACATTTACCGGGCTATAATTGACGAGAAACTAAAGATTCCCGAAGGCTATACCATTGGCACAGACCCGGCCCAGGACGCGAAAAGGTTCGTCATTATTCCCAGCGGCATAACGGTGGTCCCGGTCGGAGCGGTCTTCGACTGAGTAACATCCGCATCCGCGGGGGCATGCGCTCGAAAATGGCGCTGACAAAGTCGGACATCGTCGCAGGCCTGCGCGAAGTAGGCGTGCGGCCAGGCATGGTGCTGATGGTGCACGCGAGCCTGTCAGCTCTGGGCCGCGTCGAGGGCGGCGCGGTCACAGTCATCGAGGCCCTGATAGAAGCACTGAGTCCTGATGGGACGCTGGCCATGCCTGCCTTTGCAGAGCCAGGAGAAGTGTTTGATGTACAGACCTCCCCGACAACTGTTGGCGCCATTGCAGAAGCTTTCCGCACCTGGCCCGCAGTGCAGCGGAGCCTGCACCCAACGCACTCCCTCTGCGCCTTAGGCCCCATGGCCGAAGAGCTTGTCGCAGGCCACATCCAGGAGGCCACGCCCTTTAGCCACACTTCCCCGTGGGGCAAGATAGCGCGCCATCGGCAGGGGTATTTCCTGTTGCTGGGCGTGGACCAAAACAGCAACGTGTTGCTGCACGTGGCAGAAGACGTTGTGGATGCGCCGTACCTGACCACTGTGGTGGCCGACTACCGCGACCCCGATACGGGCGAGATTCGCCAGAAGCAAATATCCCGCTTCCCCCAGGGCCACAGGGACTTCCTCTCCCTCGACAGCCTGTTTCTTGACACTGGTGCAATGCGGAAGGGCAAGATTGGCAACGCGGCCTGCAGCCTGATCCATGCCGGAAAGGCGCTAGAACTGCTTATTCTGGCCCTGCGGCGCGATGCCACGGCGGTGCTGTGCAGCAACCCGCGGTGCGACGACTGCCTCCGGCATCGGGCGGCCATCCGCCGCGTAAAGTTATCCGAAGAATGCTTTACCCTGGCAGCCGTGGCCGATGAGGTCAGCCCAGGCCTGCAGGACCTGCCGTGGTGTCTTGAAGTGTTGGCGCGAGCAGGTGTGCGAGATGTGGAACTGGGGCCGGCCATAATGAGAGCCTTGTTAGAGAATGGAGAGCCTGCTCAACTTGACGTAGCCGAAGCCCTCGCCGACGCACAGGCCCGACTGCTTTCCGTCGCCTGGTTTGTGCCGGCAGACGATTGGAGAGCAGACGCTGTGACAACGCTGGAGCCCGTGCTGGAAGTAGCCCAGCGGCTTGGCGCGCGGAAACTGGTCCTCAGCCCGACGCCACCAGCGACGAACCCTGAAGAGTGGAGCCAAGAAGCCCGGCAATTTCTCTGCGGGCTCCGGCCAGCCGCGGAAGCGGCAGAGGTAGAGATACTGGTCGAGAACGTGCCGGGGACACCTCTCTCTACAGCAGCGGCGTGCGCGGCGCTCTTTGAGGCCCTGCCTGAGGGCACCGCGAAACTGGCCTTCAATCCTGCCCATTTCGCGCAGGCGGGTGAGCGCCCGGTGCTCGAAGCGCTCGTGAAGAAGAAACTCAAGCGCTACGTGGGACAGCTATACGTTTGCGACGGTTGCGGCCCTGGGGCTCCGCTGAGGGAAGACTACGTGCCTGTCGGCCAGGGCGAAGGGCAAGTGAAGGAACTCATCTCGAATCTTCGTGCCCGGTGCTTCCCTGGCAGCATCTGCTTGCGCGCCGGCTGGGGGACGGGAGAGGCAGTCTTCATGGCTCAGGCAGCAGCCTTCTGGCGACTCCTGGAATCGCTCTGAAATAGCTCGCGGCCAAGATTTCTATCAGCCCGGCTGCCTTCAAGCAAAGCTGATGTGCCTCGCGTGGTGTGCCGCGTGAGGAGCCTGGCCAATAACCGGCGCCGAAAAGTAAGAAAAACGTCGCGATGATGAGTAAGGAGCTGGGATAGTGGGAAAGGAGTCAGGATGACCGGGAAAAAGCTAGGACGACAGGGAAGCAGCCAGGGTGATGAAGGTGGAGCCAGGACGATGAGCAGGGAGCCAGGAAGATGAGGAGGGAGCCAGGATGGTAAGGATACCCGATCTGGCTGGCAGAAGTCTGGCTCGCTGGAAGGTTGACCGGGAGGTAGCTGAAAGGTTCTGGCGGGACGAGCAGGCCCGGCCGATGGCGTGGGACGTGGTGACGATTTCCCGGGAGCTGGGCAGCGGTGGGACCACCGTGGCCAAGCTGGTGGCGCAGCAACTGGGGTTCCGACTGTGGGACCGGGAGATACTTGAGGCGATGGCGGGGCGGCTCAAGGCCGAACTCGGGCATGTCGAGAAGTGGGACGAGCAGGTCCCGTCGGCGGTGGAAAGCATTATGCGCGGCGCCCTTCAGCGCACCCCGATGACGGCGACCTACAAGCGCATACTCAAGGAAATCCTGACGGAGATAGCCGCGCGTGGAAGGGCGGTCATTTTGGGGCGCGGCGGCGCGTGTCTCCTGCCAGAGTCTTTGCGCGTGCGAGTGATCGCGCCGCTGGACCTGCGCATAGCCCGCGTTGCCGAGTTGGAGAAGATTACAGAGCACCAGGCTCGCAAGCTGGTACTTGAAACGGACGCCCGGCGGCGACGTTTCGGGCACGTCCATTTCCGGCAGGACCTGGACTCTCCTCTCCTTTATGACCTGGTCATTAACACCCAGCGCATGTCGCTGGAGTTTGCAGCCACGCTGGTCATTGATGCGGTCATGGAGCGCAAGGCTGCTCTTGAGAAAGAGGCGGCGCGGTGACGAAGGAAACCCTGGCACCTCGCGTCCCGGAAGGCGACCTGATAATCCGGGGTGCGACAATTTTCGACGGCTCTGGTGCACCAGGCTTTCAGGGCGACATTATGGTGCGCAGCGGCCGTATCACAGCCATAGGGGCTTGTGGTTCAGCGGCGAGGGAGATTGAAGCCACTGGCCTTTTTGCCTGCCCCGGATTCGTTGACATCCACGGCCATTCCGACCTGTCGCTCCTTGCCGACCGAAGAGGCATCAGCAAGCTGCTGCAGGGCGTAACGACCGAAGCCATCGGCCAGTGCGGCATGGCGCCCTTCCCTGTGCCACAGACGCGCCACGAGGAGTTCCGGGCGCTCCTGGCGTACTCATGGGCCCCGGTCGAAATCACCTGGCGAGATGCTGCTGGGTATCTCGCAGAGCTGGGAAGAGAGCCCCTCGGCATAAATGTGTGCCCTTTCCTGGGCGCGAACGTAGCTGCCCTGGCCCCCGGCAGAACCGACCAGTTCTCGGCCGAGACACTGGAGCAATTATGGGGACTGTCGCTGGGACTTGCTTATATGCCGCTTTGCCAGTGGCCCACCGAAGACCTCGACAGACTTGCGGCTGCCGCAGCGGGCAAGACTGTTGCCGTGCACCTGCGCAACGAGGGTGCCCGGCTGCTGGAAAGCCTCACTGAGGCCCTGTCCCTCGCCCAAAAGCATCCTGTCGCGCTCGAAATCGCTCATCTGAAGGCCTCCCGTAGGGAAAACTGGGGCAAGATGCGCGACGCCCTGGCGGCCATCGAGGAAGCAAAACAACGCAGCGCCGACGTGGCCTTCAGCGTATATCCCTACAGTGCAAGCTCAACCTTTTTGGCCGCCACGCTACCTGACTGGCTCATCACCGAGGGACAAGATAGGGCCATCGAGCTGCTGCGCCAGGCCGACGTACTGCGGCGGTTGCGGGAAGACTACGAAAGCGGCCGGGGCTTTCTTAGCATCGGCCCAGAGAACATACTGGTGGCGCAGGTGGAAGCAGAAAAGTATAGCTGGGCCGAAGGAATGAAACTTTCCGAGGCCGCCGAGAAAGCTAATGCGGACGCCTTCAGCCTGGCCGTGGACATGATTTTAGCAGCGCGAGGACAGGTAAATGCTGTGTTTTTCTCCATGAGCGAAGAAGACGTGCGCCAAGCACTGGCCCACCCCCTGGCGAGCGTGTGCACGGACGGACTGGCGCTATGTCCAGACGGCCCGACTTCGCGCGGCAAGCCGCATCCGCGCTGCTACGGTGCCTTCGCGCGCTTTCTGGGCCATTACGTGCGCGACGAGGGCCTGATGGACTGGCCTGAAGCCATCCGCAAGTGCACCTCCTGGCCCGCCAGCCGCCTCGGCCTGCGCAGTCGCGGGCTACTACGCCCGGGGTATGCAGCCGACATCGTAATCTTCGACCCGCAAGCCCTCCGCGACACGGCAACCTTTGACCAACCTCACCGCCCGGCCCAAGGTATCCGGTATGTCATCGTCAACGGCGTCATCTCAGTAGCGGACGGCCAGTTCACCGGCGCCCTGGGCGGACAGGTACTCGACCCCAAAAAGGAACAGAGGCTCCGGCCGGTGGGCGGAACTGAGGACGCCCAGTTGCGTGTACCAGGCTGAACAGGAATCGCAGGTGCGCGGCCTGGTCCGATGGTGGCATGCCGTGCACGCCAGATGTCGAAATCACCGGGCCGAGGACATGGCAGACTGCGCACGACGGGAGGAAGACCTTGGCGAGAGTCTACGTCGGCACAAGCGGCTACAGTTACGAAGATTGGGTGGGCAAGTTCTACCCGGTGGACATCAGCAGTTCCGAATACCTCACTTATTACGCCCAGGTATTTGACACAGTCGAGATCAACTATACCTACTACAGAATGCCAAATGCCCGCACCATGAGGGCCATGGCGCGGAAAGTTGCAGACGACTTCACGTTCTCGGTAAAGGCCCACTCCACCATGACCCATACCCGCGAGGCAACGGAAGCTGATTTTGCTGCCTTCCGCGAGGCCCTGACGCCGCTGGAAGAGGAAGGAAAACTGGCAGCGGTGCTGGCACAATATCCATGGTCCTTCAAGCCGGGCGAGGAAAATGTACAGTGGCTGTACAGCTTCCGCCGGTGGATGGGCGCCGTGCCGACTGTGGTGGAATTCCGCAACCGCGCGTGGATAACGGAGGAAACCTTTGCGCTGCTGGAAGAACTTGAGTTAGGTTTCTGCTGTGTGGACGAGCCGCGGCTGAGGGGCCTGATGCCCCCCATTGCCAGGGCAACTTCGGATGTGGGCTATGTGCGCTTCCATGGCCGCAACGCCGACAAGTGGTGGCAGCACGACGAATCCTGGCAGCGCTACGATTACCTCTACACCCGTCAGGAACTGGGAGAATGGGTGCCAAAGGTGCGGGCTCTCAGTGAGCGAGCAAGCGTCGTCTACGTGTACTTCAACAATCATTACCAGGCGCAGGCCGTGAAGAACGCAAGCTTGTTCCGGGACCTTCTGGCAGAGGCGGGAATAGCCTGAGGACAACGGTGCGCGGTGGAGAGGAAACACCACGAAAAGGAGTGGAAAGAGGGCCGGACAGGAGCTTTTCAAAGGCGACCGCTGCAAAACCCACCCCGACCTGACTGTCAGTCCGTGTATAACACAGGTTTGCGCCCACAAGTTATGAGGTAGGGCCCCCACTCAGCTATGAAATGCTGACTTTGCACCAGTCGCCAAAAGGTCACTCACAGAAAGCTCACTGTCATCGAATCAGGCAGCAACGTCGGGCTGGGAGGTCTTTAACTGTACCTGGTCCGGGCGCAGGTTGAGTTTGACCCCCACCCCGCGCAGCGTGACAAGCCAATCGTCGGTCTGTTCTCCCGCCACTTCCCGGAGCTTAGCGCGAAGGCGGCTAAGGTGTGGGTAGACCTGATGCGGCCCTTCGTACTCTTCGGCCCCGAAAAGGAACGAGATTAGCGGTCGGTAACGCACACAGGTGCACGGCTCCTTGGCAAGACGCCACAGCAGCCGGAACTGCGTCGTGGTCAGTCTCACCTCGACGCCCAGGACCGTGGCGCGGTCAGGACTGGCATCATCCAGTCCGATGACCGGCACGATATGGCCACTGGGACCGTCAGCCGCGCCTGGAACCGCAGAGCTTACGCGAGCCACGGATTGTTCTTTCGGCAATGGCGGCGCGGCTGGCCCTTCGCGCCCCGCGCCCAACTCCCGCGCTGCCCTCCCGCCCCATGGCTGGAAGACATGCGTCAGTCCTGCTGGAGCCGGCTGCTCAACGACGCCTTCGGCCGGCGGCAGGCCAAACCGGATGGCCCGCGCAGCGTCACGTAAACCCTGGGCGGCATATTCACTCCACCCTGCCGCAATGGCCATCGAGACGGCTACTTCCATAAGCCAGGCCACCGAACTGGCGAGACCCTCCAGGCGGCCGAGTGGTAGGCGCACAGCCGCCTCAACATCCGCCCGCGACCGGCTACTGGCCCAGTGAAGCAGGGCGAGGGCCAATTTGGCTGCCCGCTGGCGCCCGTGGGCGGCCAAAGCCGGCGAATGAAAAACCGCGGCCATAATGGGGCCGCCAAGACCCAGTTCTCCGCCCCAGCGGAGAAGCTCAGCAACATAGTCGGCATGTCGTAGCTCCGCACGACTGAAGGGAAAGGGAAGCCGAGCCATATAGGGCGCCGAACATGCCACGGCCAGCAAATCGAACCAGTCGCCTCCCTGCGGGCCGGCGTCCGCAAAACGCTTAAGCCAAACCAGGGTGGCAGCATCGGCGCTACTTCCCATGGCTGCCCTCAACAACGCTGTTGGTCGCTGCTCAGCGTCCAGGAAACCGGCATTGGCGAGCCTCGCTATAGCCTTCCGCCACGGTGGTTCCCCGGCGGGTGCAAAACGTGCGCTAAAGGTCGCGCGCCAGGCAGCTTCCAGGCCATGCTCGGCAGCGCAGCCAGAAACACCCAGGGCCACTAGCGCATCTTCAGACTGCAGGCACAGCAGGGCAGGCTCAATAACGGGCGGACCGGCCCGGACATAAGCGTCCAGCAAGGCCTCACGCTGGACGGGCGTGGCGGCCAGCAAGATGGCCCGGCCGAAACGGTCGCCATGGCCAGGCCGGCCCGCACGGCCAGCCATAGCCAGAAAGTCAGCCACGGGCAGGGGAACCTGGGCAGGATGCCGGGCTGGACCGGTAGAGGTCTGCCACTGGACCGCGTCAATGATGACATTGCGGGCGGGCAGGTTCAGGCCGGCCGCCAGGGTGGACGTGCAGACCACAAGCTGTAACTCCCCTGTGGCCAGGGCCTCCTCCACTGCCATCCGCTCGGGCGCCTGCAGGTCGCTGTGGTGCAGGCCAATGCCCCCACTGGCAATCGCGCGCAGGAAGTCCGTACTGGCCGTCGGCTCGCCCTCTGCGAGGCGGGAAAGCAACCCTTCTGCCGGACGAAGCACCTGACTCTCCGACAGGCGTGCAGCCAGGGCATTGGCGCTGGCGCGGTCACGCACGAAAACCAGGGTCTGCTCGCCGCGCGAAGCAAAGGCAAGAGCCAGGCCGGCAAAATGCCCGGCGAGACTGTCGTCCAGGGGTTGATACTCGACGGCCTCTTCGCCCCACTGGCCCGAATTTTGCTCGCGATACGTGAACACGCCCTCCGTCAGCACGCCCAAACGAAGCTCCACCGGACGGAAATGGTCCTCAACAAGGCGCGCACGCAGCCAATCAGCTAGGGCCGCTGCGTTTGACGCGCAGGCAGTCAGAGCCACAATCTCCGCCCGACCAAAAGTCAACAAGTCGGCAATCAGCATCTCAAGTACGGGGCCGCGCTCGGCGTCCCCCAGCAACTGCAGCTCGTCCACCACAACTAAAGCAGCCTGGCCGATGAGCGACGGGGCCGCCCTGGCAAGCGCACGCATCTTCTCCGGCACAGCCACGGCCAGGTCGAATTCACCCTGCAGCAACAGTTGATCGGCGGTAGAATGGTCGCGGGTGGTAATGTAGCCTCGCAGGCCGGCCGCGGCGAATCGCCGCAGCAGGTCACCATGTTTCTGCTCGGCGAGGGCACGGGTTGGAACAAGATACCAGGCGCGGCTGCGATTCTTCAAAGCGCAGGCAATGGCCATCTCAGCCACGACCGTTTTTCCGGCGCCGGCTGGTGCCACGCACACCACGCTTTGCCCATTCAGCAAGCCCGCTCTGACAGCCTTCTCCTGGATGGGCAGCATCTTCGGGCCGAGCGCTTGCTCCCACGCTGAGATAAAGTCTTCGTGAATCCCAAAGGCCTCAAGCGACGCGAAGCGCATCTTCCTCACTTCCAGGCCCAGCCAGCCCCCACCGAGAGACACAATCACATATCAAGGCAAAGCCGGCGCGGTGCTGGCGGTCGTGGTAGCCGCGGGTAGAGCAACGGTGATGCCGAGCGACCAGCTTGTAGAGACCCTTGGCAGGGACCGGGATCTATTTTAGCGAATATATGTTCGATTGTCAAGCCCCTATTTGCTGAATGAGCAACATGACGCCTGGCTCCTGGTCAAAAGCGAGTGACCTCAAGGCTAGTCGCCGACGTAGGCAGAATGACACCTGGCCCTCGATTAAAAGCGGGTGAAGCCCAGCGTGTTCTCCCAAAAACGACTGTTGCAAAACGTTCTGTTCACGGTTGTGTCGGTTCCACCTCGTACAAGTTGCCCCCAAAGTCTGTGCTGTTCACGGGCCGGAGGCTACGTGCAAGTGAGTCTTGCAACAGTCTCCAAGAACAGAGCATGAGTCCTCAGGCCCGTGGAAAAGCACGTGAACCCCAGCCTGCCGCCGACACTCGCGAGGTAATACCCAGGCCCTTAGGAGACTGTTGCAAAGGTTGCTTCCCCGGCTTCAGACGCAGTCGCAGGTGAAAGGTGAAGTGCACAGTGATGTAAGTTTTCTTCACCCTGGATAAGCCGAGATCAGCTTTGCAGCAGTCCCCTCAGGCGCTTTACACGGTGGCCTTCATTCGCCGGGCTATGCGGATGACAGAAGTAGTGATGAGGCCAAAATCCACGCCGGTCTCCCAGGCCATCCAGCGAGCTTCCTCGTGACGGCGCCACCAGGTGAGCTGGCGCTTCGCGTAGCGACGGGTGTCGCGCTTGATGGCCTCCACCGTAGCGTCCCAGGATGTTTCGTCGCGCAGGTAACCGACCAGATGCGAGTAGCCGATGGCATCCTGCAGAGGCCGCGTCAGACC
>JANZZA010000693.1 GCA_026419655.1 Armatimonadota bacterium
CAAGGCCGGCGGCCGTCTCAAAAACCATGCCTTCTTGATGGTCACCTACGAAGGGGACCAGGATGACTTGCCTTGGCCTCGGAAACCGAGGCCAGTAGCGATGCAAGGAGCCCGCCTGGAGACTGGCGGAGATTGTCGCCATGAGGACAGAGGCCAGCGCCCGGCTCATCAGGAACCGGCTGAGACAGTCACTGGCATATCTCGGATACATTTAGGGTGCTCCGCGGTCGCCCAGCCTATTCTTGGGGACAAATGCAAGCTTCCACGCGGGCATGACACTTAGCACAGGTGGGTACGTTGACGCCGGCCGGATAGCCTTTGGCTTCCTCAGGCCCCAGGATCACGAAGCTGACCGTTCTGTGCTCCCTGTTGGTGGTCACGCTAACCTCAACCTGGTTTCTGTCGAGCACGTCGGCAGCCTGTATGAGGAATCTGGTCTGTCCGAGGGCTGGCCGCAGTCTTTTTACACACCAGTTATCGGGCACCTTTAGGCCGATCTTGGCCCGGACTGGCTTCTCCCGCCGCTCTACCGAAACGCCTAGCACCTTTGGGATTCCTGGCCTGAGCACGGGTTCGCCGTTGTAATGGAGGGTAATGTCGAGGCCATCGGCGCGGACGGTTGCCGCCTGCACGTCGCGGGCCAAGGCTCCCAGCGCCCGCTCGTTGCGCGACAGGAGTGCCGCCACATCCCTCGGAACGCGCCTTTTCCGACCAATTTTCACCACGTCTGACCTTTCGGCGATAACCCTCTTTGCGACTGCCACCGTGCGCTCGGTCAGCTCCGCGACAGTCTTGGGGGCGTCCAGGCCGCGGGTGTAGGGATGCAGCACGATGGCCTCGCCCACTGGGGCCCGCCACTCGGCCGGTATGCCGGCCGTTCCGCCCAGTATCCCCAGAAGCGCTCCGAGGGTGGCTCCGGTGCAGTCCGTGTCGTATCCACAGTTCACCGCCTTGCACAACTTGTCGCCAAAGTCGCTGCCATACAGCCAGCCGATGACCGTAAAGGCGTGATTTTGTGGTGCGTGGCAGGGCTGGAAATGCCCGAAATTGCGCACGACCCGCTCTCGCGCTTCTGCCCAGGGTACGCTGTTCTCCCAGCACCACACGGCTTCTCGTACGGCGCGGGAAATCTGACACCCGTGGGGGATCATGCCAAGCCCAATCTGGATAAGGGTCATGGGGTCGCTTATAACGAAGGCTGCACTTTCCAGGGCTGCCCAAAACATCTCTCCGTAAGTTCCTTCGCCGCCCGCATGGTCAACCTGCGAATCCTTCCATGCCAGAGCGGCCGCCAGTTGTGGGTCGCCCGGTGCCACGCAGGCCCAGATCTCGCTCCGTATCGGCGACCCCATTTCGTCTATGTAGTAGTTTTCGAAAAGCCCGGAGACCGGCGGCAGCAGCCCTCGGGCCAAGTTCCGATGCGCAAACCCGTACTCGTTCCACGGATAGGATGCGGCGTAGCGGCTCCAGTACTCCGCGAAATCCTGCAGGGCTGGGTCCGGCCCTTTGTCTTCCAGCAGTTTGAGCCATACAAGTTGCAGGTCCAGGTCGTCATTAGCCGCTGCTTCGGTGGGCACAGGGTCAAAATAGGTCAGGTTCAGTACTTCTTTTTTACATTCATGGGGTGCCCCAAGCGTGCCCCCGATGTTCTTGCCAAGCCAGCACGCATACACCCGGTCCGTGTAGTCGGTCTCGGACAAAACTATTCCCACGGCAATGCCCTCCTTTTGGAGACTGTTTTTTCGCTGGCGTCATCCTTTTTCTATTTCGCGGACGCCAGGAAGGCTTGCCCGCGACCAGCACAGTGCGCGAGATCTCTATCGGGGCCAGTCGGCTGGCTCCGGTGTCTAGCTTATGGCCGCCGCCCGCAAGTCTGCTCGTTCTTCTCGTGTAGCAACACGGACAGCCCGGCCGGTTGCTTTCAGGCGTCCGCCTTGTATCCGACGCGCCGCAGGAATTGCTTCTCTCGCTCATTCGCCGGCGCGGGCCGCATCCGCCAGCGCTTCTGCCACTCACTCTGTGGGTCGAGGAGTTCTCTGAGGGTAGCATGGGTTCCTTCAGGCCGCAGCGCGGCCACAACTGTGCCCGCGGCGTTGACTACTACCTGCACTCCCC
>JANZZA010000721.1 GCA_026419655.1 Armatimonadota bacterium
CCGGCCAGCCAGTCCTCGTGATGAAAATTGCCGAAATTGCCAGCACCCTTTTCCTTTTCATCCAGGTCGCCAAGAGCGATGTTAAGCCCAACCTTGCGCTTGCCCATGGCCGGCGAGTAGGAGACACCAGGCTTTATCTGCAGGCACGGATCAAAGCTGGCAGCCCATTCAATGACGTAGCCATGGCCGCCAGGCTTGGGCTTGGCCACGGCTTCCATAGCGCGGGTGAGGATGAAGCGCTGATAATTGTCCCAGGCATAGGGCAAGCAGCGCGGCTCGCCTTCGAGCAAGCCGCCCACGCCAATGCCGCCTAGGCGCGATTTTGTGAGGTTGCAGACCATCTGCCAGGCTGTGCCATCGCCGTCGGCATAGTCGGCCTCGCCCCAGCTATTGGATGCGTTGATGAGCAGCTCCATCTCGTCGCCGAACCACGGATAACCCTCGGGCGTCAGCTCGTGGGCCTTCGGGTTCTCGTCGGGGAGCCAGCGGTCGGTGTCAATGCCGTAAAGCACGTCGTCAGTCACGTCAAAAGCGAAGTAAAGCCGGCGCCCATCGTGCTTGACGTAGCCCACCAGCGAAAGGTCCTTTGGGTCAGTGGTGGGCGTGAATTGCGGCGTCCAGCCCTCGACGCCGCGAAAACACACGGCGTCGTCATATTCGCCGGCCGAAATAACACCATCCAGCACCGGAGTGCTGCCAAGATAACACTCCAAATGCACGGGCCACTCGCCGGCAGTGCATACAGCGCAAGCCAGCAGAGTCAGCAGCACACCCGACAATCCAGCGGCGTACCGCATCTTCATCACCTCGGTATCTCTAGCTCGCCGAACACGGTCTCGCAAAGCCTTTCTCGCTCGGCTACACGACATCCTGCCCAGCGGTCCAGGGAAAGCATTCCGTTTTATAAGAGGACTTTTGGCAAAGTCCTTGCAGCGCCTCGGAGACGTGCTCCGAGGCGAAAGGTGCAGTACACAACTTTGTGCGCTTTTGTGGCTCTGTATAGGTCAACACCGGGTTATCGGACAGACCAGAAAGGTGATTCTCCAGGCCTTACTCTTTCCCGCCTGAAACAAAATCCCGGTCAAGCTGAATACTCCCGGCTCAGGGGCACAAGTTGTGCCCGCACGTGCGTCGGGGGTAACCACCGCGGTACCAAAGCTGTGTGGGTATTCGTACTGCCCCCGAGTGCGTCGGGGCAGACCGTTTTCGCTGGGGGTGAAGACGCCTCGCTTGTCGCTGCCCCCTACGCGCGTCGGAACAGACCGCCACACGGCGTATTCCGTCCTCGTGTATCGGTGCTGCCCCCACACGCGTAGGAACACAGCGCCGTAGGCGCAGCCGGCCCGGGGGCGGGCCGCTACGCCCCGCTGCCTGCTCCAAGGTGTGCGGGGGGCGCTGGGTGTAAAACGGGCGGGCAATGACCCTTGAGTCGGACTTTGCGACGCTACCCGGCGCCGCGTATGGTGAATCTGCGCTCGAGCCAGCCGTCGCCGTCGCGGGCGCGTATCAGCAGCTCGTGCGTCCCTGGCGGGATAACGCCGTCAGAGTCGTACTCCTCGGTGCCCAGCAAGTACGGCGGCTCATGCTGCGCGCAGACCAGCTTGCCGTCCAGGTACATCTCCACAGTGCCCGGCTGTATTCCTTCAACCCAGACGCGCAGCCGCTCCCAGCCGTGGTAGCCCGGATGCTCGCTATACGGGGTAATGTAGATACCCTTGCTGCGTCGGGGCGACAGGGCCTCTTCCGCGCGGCACCACTGCTCCACTGCTCGACTGCTTCCGAGCATCCTCACGCATCGGCGGTCGCCGGGGTAACCCAGGACCCTTGCGTCAGCCTGGTAGATGTAGATTCCATCCACACCGGCTCTGTAAAGCTGGCGCACACGCCACAGGAAGGGCCCCGGCATTGCCAGGCCCCAACTAAGACCGTCCACCACCGGCAACAGTTTGCAGCTTGTCCCTCGCACTGCACGCACGTAGGGCCGGATGTCGAAATGATGGTGGCGGCCCTGGAGATTGCTGGGGCAGAGGTAGTCAACCAGGCCTTCGCACGCCCAGGTAGCATAGTCGAACATTTGCCACCGCCTCACGCCACACGCCGGGAAGCGGACGAGAATGGGCACTCTGGCGCCTCGACGGTCGCCGTAGCTGTCGGCCAGGCCGCGCAGCTCCCTCAGAAACTCTGTGCATGTCTCCGGCCGGTCAATGCACTCTGGGTAGCGGCAGAAGTCAATGGACAGGCCCGGAGCGCCGATTTCCAGTACCTCGCGCCAAAGGTTCAGTACGTATTTGCGCACCTCTGGCACCTCAAAGCGCAGCACGCCGTCGCGCCGCCAGTCGGGGTGCAGCCTGGAGAACTCGCTTTCCACAACTGTGCCGGTATAACAGGCGCTGGCGCCAAAGTTGGCGTGGGCAGTCAGCCCAAGCTCGCGGGCATAACGCAGCCCGGCGTCCAGCGTGTTGGTGTACTGCTGCATACGTCCAACGTTATCGGTGTGTGGCGCCATGTCCTCGCCCACGGGATCGCCAAAGGTGGAGTAGAAGAGTTGGTCGGCCACCCGGGACTCGTAAAAGGCCTTGGCGCCAAACCGGCTGACTTGTATGTCCACAATCTGCACACGCGCTTCGGCGAAGGCTGTCAGGGGTTCACGGTGCTGAAGGGTCTCTTGGACGTTCTCGCAAAAAGCCCACGAGTACGGCTCGAAAAAGCCAGCGACCATCTTGTCGGGCCGGCCGCCAAACCGTGCCTCAAGCTCCTGGACGAGCTGCCGGCTCAGGGGGACCAGCTTCACGTAGTCAACCTGCGCCGGCACGTAGCCCTTATAAGAATGCGGCTGTTTGAGTACGAGATGCTGACGGTCAAGACCACACCATTTCCAAAGTACTTCTTCGTAGACGCGGCGGGAGCAGAGAAAATCGGCGCGTTCATCGCCTGTCAGCCGCAGCCGGATGCCTGCCCCGGGCGCCGTGCACACAAAAACCGCCCAGGCCCCACGCAGGTTGAGCGGATAGGTCAATTGGGGGAGGGCCTGCGTAGGCTCTGATTGTCCCCACAGGCCATTGCCAAAAGTGACCTGCGCCGACGCCGGCAAACCCGTGCGCCACGTCCACCGACCCGACACAATGTCAGCGGCCGACACAATCCCATTGGTCTGCAGCACGAGCGACCAGTCTTCCAGATAAATGACGTCCGAGTTGTCGGCCTGAATGTGGAAAGTTTGCGTCGAGAGGGTGGGACCGTCAGGCGCCAGGACTGTAACCTTGAAATCCACGTCTACTTTCCCGCCGGCCTGTGCCTCGGGATACGGATTAAAGACCACAACGCGGGAAAGACCAGCCGCCCGGCGCTCGATGAGCCGGCCGTTTAGAACCCAGGTGCACCAGTCTTCTTCGGTGGCCAGCGTGAGGGCTGTCTCGGATACAAAGGGCGTCACCTTGGCCGGCTGCCATTGCTCAGTCCCATGTGGCGCCCAGGTACACTCCACCACGACTTCGGGTGGTGCACCTGCCGGCACGTCATAAAGGATGTGCACGTAGCGCGTGAGTGGGTCGGTCCAGGACGGCTGGTCCTTCCCAACCGACCACGAAGCGATGGCTCCTGTCGCGCCGGCTAATAACCTACCGGTGGCTAAGGTGAGCAAGGCGTACGAAAGCGTTGGCAGAGGCCAGGCCATGGGATTACCTCCTCTTCAGACTACACTGCACCGCTTAGCAAAGTATATGGACACGTCTTAGCCCTAAGAACGAGCGAGCGCATGTGGCAAAGACGATAAGCTTTTGGTACCACGCCAGTCGCCGACACCCGACTTGTTACACCGACCACTCGTTACCGCAGTAGTTACAGCGCCGGTAACGTTTCTTAAAGCCGAGAAACGGGATGAGCAGTAGCAGAGGCCAAAAGACAAAGCATCCCAGGCAACAGGCCAGCTCACGCGTGCCACCGCTCTCCGTAACGGTGTACTCGGAGATATTTCGGGAGCCGCAGGCGCTGCAGATGCCCAGGTGGGTGTCGGCCTGATAACGGGCCGCGTCCTGGGCGGCCCGGGCTGCTTCCTGTTGCCGGCGACGTTCTTCCTCCTGCCTGCGAAGTTCTTCCTCAGCGAGGCGACGAGACTCTTCTTCAGCTTGCCTGCGCGCCAGACAAGCGTCACACAAGCCTGCGTTGCGGTCGGAAACCTTCTGTGGTATGCGCCGGTGGCAGACCGTGCAGTAATAAGGATTCAGCTCGTCCCAATCGAGGGGCGGCAACTCGTCGCGTCTTCTCATGCGCAGGGCCGTCCCGTCACCGGCCGCTTACTCCGCGGCCCTTTTTAATCCCCACGGCAACCATGCCCCCTCCCTACCAGGCTCTGCATCGCTCCCGCCATGCACAGCCCCAGGCTCGGTGCGCTACGCGCCTACCGCGGTATTTCTATGAAACCCGCCCGGTCTACCTGCCAGGTACAGGCACCTGTGCCAACCCACATCAGCCAAAGCGGCTGCGGAGAGGTCTTGCGCACGCTAAGGTTGAACTGCAGCTTCACTCCTGCGTTCGGCTTTATGCCCAGGGACGTCCATGGCACGCCCCACTCGCAAGTCCAGCAGTCGCTGCCCACGACCTTGGCCGCATACTCCACTTTTTCGGCGGCACGTTTCACTACTTCTTCCGGCGCGCCTGCCTCGTCGCTGCTCTCGAAATGCCCGGAGGGATACCCGCGCAGGATGAGAATCGGCGCGTCAGGCAAGGACGGGTCGCGGAAAGCCAGCTCGACGGCGTCGTCCTGGCCCCATTTGTTCCCCATACGCAGCGGCTGTGACGGGTCAATCTCGTTCTCGACGGCCACCAGCAGAGCCTGGGGTGTATAGGCCAGCCACGCCCGGCTGGGTGGGGATACCCTCTCGCCATGGATTCCCTGGGCAACAGTAATCGGTCGCGGGCGCCTGGCGCCGCCCCATTCTGCCGCGCCGATGGTGCCGTCAATGACGATATTTTTGGCAGCGCGAGCAAGCTTATGCGTTGGCGCAGGGCGGCGCGTAGACTGGGCAGGCTTGTCAACTCTGGTGTCGTGAATCTCGCTCGTCACAGGCCAGGAGGCGCGGTCCGGGCTGCGATACACACCGATGCGCTCGAAGGGTATCCGGCGGAAGCCCATTTTCCAGGCGGGCGACTCAGGCCGCAGGCGAAAGTCGCCTTTGCTAACGTCAACGAACAATGGGTCCACGCCGACGAGATTATTCTCCATCTTGACCATCGGCCGGGCTATTTCCTCGATTTCGTCCCACGTACCCAGCCAGCAGATGTTGCCTTCAACCACATTACCCCGGGGTGCCTTTGGCTCTTCGTCGAGGATGCGCACCAGCTCCGGATACCGCGTGGAATAGGGCGGCTTATTGTAAGCGATGCCGGAGAGGGTACCTTTTTCACGGCCCTCTTGGACCCACATGTCCGCATGGTACCCAGCCCAGCCAAGCGCCCGCGCGTCAATATGAAGAGCCGGGGTACAGTCAACGAAGATGTTTCCGCGCACGATGTTATCGCGGCCGCCGCCGATGAAGGCCGCCCGTGTCACGCGATAGAAAACGTTCCCGGACACCTCTGTGCCGCAGTACATGTCGTCGAGATAGACGCCCACGCAGCCCTGGCCGCGAAAGCCATTGACGTGGTGCATGTAGTTATGGCGGATGACAGTGCCGCGCATTGTCCAGTCGCGGCCCGCGTAGATGGCACCGGCGTCGTTGGCCTCCAGACAAACCGAGTGGATCTCGTTTAGCTCGAAGAGGTGGTCATTGCCGCCGAAGAGGATGGCGATGTGGGGCGCGTTATCCATGAGATTGTTAGCCACGCGATTGCCGACGCCATTGCAGAGGACAGCAGCGGAATACATGCGGGCCCAGCGGCCCCAGTGGTGGATGTGGCAGTTTTGGACAAGGTGGCCGGCCGGAGTGAGTGTGGTGCGGTCGCCTCCATTGATAGAAGCGCCAGTGGTACCCGTGTTGTAAATATCACAGCCGACGACGCTGTGATGGTCGCCTAAGTTGATCTCGACGGCCCCAGCACCACAGTTGCGCAGCGTGCAGGCCACAACCCGGGAGCAGGTGCCACCGGAGATTGTGACCAGCGTGCCCCGCGCAGCCTCGAAGATAAACCCGCGCAGGGTAATGTAGGAAGCATCTCTCACAGTCACCAGCGTCGGCAGCAGCGAGACCACAGCCCGCCCCTTTGTGATGTCGGACGGCGGATAGAAGTAAAGCACGCCGGTCTCGCGGTCGAGATACCACTCGCCGGGGGCGTCAATCTCACAAAGCGCATTGAGGGCATACCACCACTGGCCAGCCCGGTAGCCGTAGTAGTGATAGGGTTTGGCCAAGGTGATGATGCGCTTTTCGGGGTCAATGGACTCGACCTTTTGGCGCTGATCGGACCAGTCCCAGAACCAGTAGCCGTGAAGGTACAGGTCTTTCTCGGCAAGCCAGCGGGCAGGTCGGTCGCCGTCATAAATGAACTGGCCAACCGTCGAGCCTGGGATACCGTGGATTTGGTGACCATCTTTGACGACGACGTCCACGATGTTGACAAAGCCCTCGTTGGGCCAGCGGGCGAGGATCATCGGCACGTCGTTAAAGAAAAGCTCCAGGCGGTTCTCCAGGACGGCGCCCAGGTCGGTGATGCCAAGAGCCCGCAGGTCGGCCTGGTATACCTTGCCACGAGCAGACGGCTCCAGACGGGCGAGCACTGCCGGGTCGGAGACCTTACGCCAGCCTGTGACGCGCCGGCCGCCCGTGATGCGTACTTGCGTGCCGGGCCGCGCACGGTAGACTA
Source organism: Armatimonadota bacterium (assembly GCA_026419655.1). Taxonomy (GTDB): domain Bacteria; phylum Armatimonadota; class Zipacnadia; order Zipacnadales; family FEN-943; genus JANZZA01. Next base: position 6,799 of record JANZZA010000721.1, read on the forward strand.
TGGGCGCAGACGGTTCCCCAGAATCTTCACTCGTCAGCTCCAGGGGCCGCGCCAGCTCATAAGTTCCCTCGGCAACCTCAACCACCACACCGCCCTTAGGCAGCCCGCCGGCCGCCTTTAGCCGCCTTATTTCGTCCCGGGCGCGCTCCAAACTAGCGAAAGGACCGTCGGTTTTGCCCGGAGCCGGCCGACGTCCCGACCAGTCATCTCGCCCGGAAGCTGACACATACAACGTGAGCGGCTGAGCAGCCATTGGGCACCCCCCCGGCAAAAGGGCTCCAACTACCAAACAGACCAGCGAGAGATACAGTGTACGACACACTGTCTGTCCCTCCCTTGTGCGCGAGAAGTCTTTCCAGGGGCTAGTGTGGAAACCTTTACTGACTGTGGCATAACCTACCTTTGCGCGTGCTGACTGCCTCAGCGAGTACACTGATGAGACCCAAAAAGGTAACAGTTTCTGCGTGGGGTAGCCCGCCAAGGGCCGTTTTGCAAAAGTCCCTTTAGGGGAGAGAGACACCGCTGCAGCGAGCGCGCCGGTTCCAGCTTATCGTGTCGCTCGCTTTCTCAGCGGGATGCCCGGTTCCACCGTCAAATGCGGCGGCACGGTTATGGTCACGCCGGCCTGGTCGGTATCAACTACGATGCGGTGAACGACGTTCTTACCTACAGAGGACGCGACAAACATTACCCCGGCTAGAGGCCAGGGCAAAAATAGCTCAAAGAAATCCATTGCAACAGAGAACAGCTCGTCCACTTCGCCCGGCGTCAAAAGTCGAAAGGCAACACGCTGACCGCCAACCACCAGGGTTATCAGACCCGCAGCCCAGAACCACCATAAATTCGGTGTACAGCGCTCACACAGGGCGTAATGAACCGTGATGCCGCGAGCACGCCAGGGAGCCTCCCGCAGCCAGCCCACTCTGTCAGCAATGGGCGTCGTGTGAGCCACGGGGCCCTCGTAGGAAGCCAGAGCGCCCACTCGCAGAGTAAATTTAGCGCTCGGAGACAGGTCAGCAAAAACCCGCTGGTTAAGCTCCCAGGGTTCTCCGCAGTTTACACAGCCGCCGCGGACTACGAAACTGACCCGCAGGTCTCTTCTGTCAATTAGGAGGCTGGCATCGTGCCAGGGCCAACGCTCGCTGCGCCACTCGCTCGGCGTGGCCGCCTGCAGTGCGGCGCCATGTCTACGGGCTGCCCAACCCCACCATAAGGTTCCTGCAATAACTGCCACTACGCCGCCAACGAGCAACCCCGTGACCGCTGCCTGCGGCGACAACCCCAGCATCTTGGGGCCGCTTACCTTCCAGTCGCTCACGACCAACGCAGCCAGCGCACAGAAAGCTATCGTCAGGCCGGCGCCGAAAGTGGCGCAGCCACAGCCTTGTTGCACCACCAGCAGGCTCAGACGTCTCTGAAGCTCAGTCCGCTCGTCCATGCTTGTGCCCCGTGCCTCGACATGCGCGCGCCGCGCACGACTACCCAGTGGTTCTTGTTCGGGTCGTGGGGCCGGCCTCCTTCAATGCGGCCGACTGTGAGCCGGCCGACAAAAGCGGGGTCAGCGTTGACGGCGCGATCGGGAATGTGTGGAGCGCATCGCATCAGCCGGCCTTGCCAACCAAAGGCTACTCCTCGAAAGCCAACAACCGGTCCCAACTCTATATAAGATAGAAACCACTCTGCCGGCCGTCAATGAGGCGACAAACTCCATCGGTAAAGACCACATCTTCCTCGACGCCCAAAGTGACCTCTTCCCCATTCCATTCCGCAACCGGGGCCGTGACCGAGAGCTCCATGGTGAAGGCATAGTTGGGCGCCAGCACCACTTGTCCACGGCCACCGCAGTTTTCTTGCTCCCATGGAAGGCCAATTAGCGGCCCTGGCTCGTGAAGGAAATGTCCCAGCGAATGTGAGTACACCCGCGGATTAGGGACGCCTTCGGCCCTAGCACGGCCGAGGACGTTGGCCAAAAGCTCGTTGCCGGTCAGGCCGGCGCGGAACTCGGCCATGTATATATCCTGAAGCCTGTTGACCTCCCCCAAAAGCATCCTAAGGCCCTCCGGGGGGAGTATTCAGTTTACTCAGGATTTTGTTTCAGGCAGGAATGATTAAGACTTGGAGAATCACGTTGGCGGTGTGTGCGAAACCCGGTGTTGACCTATACGGGGCCGCAAAAGTGTATAAACTTGTGCGTCTCACCTTTTTGCCTGGGAGCGCATCTGCCAGGCACTGCAGGACCTTTTGCAACAGTATCCTTAGAAAACCGAACACTCCCCCAAGACAACCAGACAGTCGGAGAAAGGGAAACCGGCAGGCCGGGAGAAGCCACACCACGATGCGTGCCGCTGGATGGCTAGGCCTCATGATGTTGGGAGCGATGTTTAGCGTGGTAGGCTGCCTGGGCCAGCCTCTGGGGGGAGAAGACGTACTCGAGGCCTTTCTTGAAGGGCGCTGGCGGTGGCGGATGAGTCCGCCCCTTGTTGCGCCGGTACAGCGGCCTGAGGACGCTTGTTTTTCCGTCAAGGACCCTTCGGTTGTGTACTATGATGGCCACTGGCGTCTTTTTTGCACCATCCGCAGCGCCAGGCGCACTCACCAGATTGAGTACCTTACCTTCACGGACTGGGCACACGCCAACGCAGCGCCCCGCCGCGTCCTGACCATGCACCCCGGCTATTTCTGCGCCCCCGAGGTCTTTTTCTTCGAGCCGCACCGCAAGTGGTATCTCATCTGCCAGGCCTCGGACCCCGCCTGGGAACCGGATTACGGAGCCGCTTACTCGACGACGACCGATGTCGCCGACCCGAATTCATGGAGCAAGCTGACGCCCCTGGGCCACCGCTGGGCCGATGGCAAGGCGGGCCTGGACTTCTGGGTCATCTGCGACGAGAAAAAGGCTTACCTCTTCTTTACGACCCTCGACGGCCGCATGTGGCGCGAGGAGACCAGCCTTGCAGACTTCCCCGCTGGGTGGTCGGAGCCGGCGCTGGCTATCGAGGGTGACATTTTCGAGGCTGGCCACGTGTATCGCCTGAAGGGCCTGGGCAAGTACCTTGCCATCGTTGAAGCACAAAACGGCCACGGCTGGCGGTATTACAAGGCCTACCTGGCAGACCGCCTCGATGGCGACTGGTTGCCCCTGGCGGCCGACCGCGACCGCGCCTTTGCCAGCCTGGCCAATGTGGTGGCTTCGGGCGACCGGTGGACTGATAGCATCAGCCACGGCGAGCTAATCCGCGCCGGCTATGACCAGCGCCTCGAAGTTGACCCGGCCAATCTGCGCTTCCTCTTCCAGGGGGTGCTGGACACGCAAAGGGTGGGCAAATCCTATGGCGAGATACCCTGGCGCCTGGGCCTCCTCGAGCCGCTTTAGTAGAGCGCACGCGGGACAGCAGAGGACCCAAGGACAGCAGGAAACCCGATGGTGGCAGAAAACCCGAGGAAGGCAAACAATCCGAGGGAGGCAGAAAACCCAAGTGGAGCAGGCAACGGGAGGTAGGCGGGCTGCCCGCCCTTGGCACATGCGCATCCTGCTGCAACTAGCAACCACCGCGATGAGCCTCGGGGCTTTTACGGCGGCCGCGCAGCAGCCCACGTCCGTCGAGCACCCGTGGCTCTCGATGGACGCCCTCACTGAGCCACCCGTTCATTTCGAAACGCGCATCCCAGCCCAGGCCACACTTACCGAAGACGCACCGCCGGGACACCAGAAGGCTCTATGCGTGACCGTGCCGGACATGGGCCGCGACGAGAAGGCCTGCGCCTTCACTGTGGACTTACCGGAGCTTTCCGGCGAGTACAACGCTGCGCGGCTGTGGCTGAAGGGCGGGGAGAAAACTACCCGGCTGGAAATAGTGTTCGTCACGGACGCCGGCACTTATGGCCGCGAAGTGGACTTACGGCCTGAATGGCGGCAGGTAACCCTTGGCCCAAACAACACCCGGCCGTACTTTGGCACGCGCGGGGGACGCCTTGACGTGACAAAGGCCAGCCGCGTGAGATTCTGCTTTGGAGAATGGCAGGGGAATGTGGGCGGGCCGCACGCGGTCTATGTTGGGCCAATGATGGCGGTGGTGGCACCAGGCCTTGCCCCGCCCAGAGAAGCCGAAAGCCTTCCAAGTCCGCGTGTCCCGTTGCCGCTCCAGCCGTTTACCGTGGACCTTCTTGACCTCCAGCGGGGCCGATGGAACTTCGCAGACGCCCTGGGCCAGCGGCTTGAGCTGGATGGCCCTGTAGTCGCCTACGCTTTCGCGGACGGCGAAGGCATGGACCTGCGGCTCGGCTGGCTTTGCTGCGACCCGGAATTCCCTGACGATCCGACCCACGCCGTTCTCAGGGTTGCGCCTCCAACGGGGCAAGACGGCACCACCACATGGTTTCGCATCGAGGAGCCGTACTTCCAGGCAGCGGTCGAGGTCTCTGCCATCAGCAAGGGCGCGTTCCTGTGCCGGCTGTGGGACATCACCCTCGGCCCAGCAACGCCTGGCGACAGATATGTGGCCGGCATGTATCTGCTCATGGGCGGCAAGCCCTTCCCTCTCTGGCTGGCTCCCGACGCCGACGAAACCGCGCTCAACCCGCGCCTTCTCACTGACCGCGTAGGAAACATCTTCAACGATGGCGAGCCGGTCCAGGTCACCCTCGTCGCCTGGCACCCGGAGAAAGCTGCCACAGAAGTCGTCCTCGAGGCGAAGGATTACGCCACGGGGGAAGTGGTCTGGCGCGGCCGACACAAGGCTTCGCTCCGCCCAGGTGAATTCACTAAACTCTCCGTGCCGCTCCCCCTCCAGCGCTATGGAGTGTTCGAGGTGACTGCCCGAGCAGCGGGCCTCCCGGCTGCCACCACCCGTATATGCCTCATCCCTCAGCCGCAACAGATTCCTCCCGACCAGTCGCGCATAGGCATCAATCTTTTCCAGCAGCAAATCTGGTGGTATGCCTATCAGGCGCCGATGATGGCAAAGGCGGGCGTGCGCTGGATCCGCCCGTGGCTGGCCTGGGAGAATACGTGGAACACGCAGGAGCCGCAGCCTGGCCAGTGGGACTTTCGGGCGCTGGACGCTGCCCTGCGGCGCATGGAAAAACTCGGCCTGCGCTATCAGAATATTCTTTTCGCCGCGCCGTCGTGGGCCACCGACGGTAACCAATGGGGCGTCCCGCCGTCCGAGAAAATGCACTTATGGGCAGCTTACGTCGAGCAGTCAGTGCGCCGATACCGCAGACGAATCCACCACTATGAGGTCTGGAACGAACCCGACCTGATGTGGCCCGAAGAGACCCGGCATAGCGGCCAGCACTATGCCGCCATGCTCAAAGCCACCTGGCAGGCGGCAAAACGGGCCGACCCCAACTGCCAAATCCTGGGGCTCTCCCACGCCGGCTACGAGGAATGGCTCGAGGCCGTCGGCAAGCTGGACATCGCCGACCTGATGGACATCGTAACCATCCATGTTTATGCCCCGCCCAGGGACTTCATAGCCCAGGTGGAGCGTCGGCGGGCCATTCTCGCCCGCTATGGGCTGGGTGACAAACCTCTATGGGTGAATGAGCTCGGCGTCACTGCTTACGACTTCAGCCCAGCCTATTCTTCTCACTACGGCTGCTCGGAGCGCAGCCAGGCCTGGGCACTGGCGGCGCTGTATGCTCTCGCCCTATCGGTGGGGCCGGACGCGAAGGCTTTTTGGTTCTGCACCTACGACCCCCGCGACGCCGCCCACGAGTCACAGTGGACTTATGACGCTGGAATCGGCGTGCTGTACCTGGGCTTTCTGCCAAAGCTGTCGTACGCGGCTCTTGCGGCCGTGGCCAGGGAACTGGACGGCCGGGAGTGCCTGGGCCGCCGGGACATTACGAAGGACCTCCACCAGGTCTCTTTCCGTGGCCCCGTCACTCTCGTCTGGCACGACAGCCCACCCAACAAGCTGCTGATACCAGTCACCGAGCTTGGCTGCCTGCCAGATGAGCGGATTACCGTCCGCGACGTTTTCGGCAATACGGTCGCCGAAGGTCGCGCAGAAAGGATAACCATAAACTTCAGCGCCGGGCCGCACTACGTGGCAGGTAGCCCTCAGCTTGCGGCCCTGGCGCGCGCCGAGATGGCGGCCACGCCCGACACACACGAGTTGTCCCTAAGGCCCGGTGAGTCAGCAACGGTAAGGCTGCCCACGCCGCCAGAGGCCGAGGTGACCGCCGAGGCGCCAGGCCTGCCCATGCGGGCCACCGTGCACAAAGACCAGGCCGGGGGCCACCTGATGACGCTTTCACCTCAGGCCGGCGTCACACGTGTGAGTGGGCTTGTACGCGTCCGCGTACACTTTCCTGAGGGCAGCCTGGGCCTTAAAGCGCATCACCAGACCACTCGCACAATCATGATAACGGTCGGCGAACCCAACCTAATCCGCGACGGCCATTTCCTTGCGGGCAACCTCGACGAGTGGACGCCGGAAAGGACGAGCGCTTTTGCCTTCGACGCTGCAATAGGCCACGCAGCAACTGGCAGCCTGCGACTCGACGGCCCCTTTGACCGGCGCCTTGTGCACTGGGGCATCAGGCCAGCGCCCGGCCACGAGATAAGGTTCACCGGCTGGGTCAAGACAGACGACCTGACCGACTGCCGCGCCACCCTCAACATCGCTTTCTTTGGCCCGGAGCGGTGGTTGACGACCTGGTGTCTCGCCACCAGCGGCCCAACGGGCGAAATCGAGGGCGGCTGGCGCACAGTGCCCGTTCCTGCCCGCATCCCCTTAGGCACGGCGGACTGGACGCTCCTTGAAGCCACGCTGCCGGCAGAGCTAGTTCCCGACAACGTGACCAATGCGGCATTCTTCATAGATGTGACCGGAGGCTGTCTCTTATACACATCT
>JANZZA010000726.1 GCA_026419655.1 Armatimonadota bacterium
ACGACAAAGCTACGCGAAGCGGCCCGGGTCCTGGCCGATGAACTGGGCAAGCGAGTAGTTGTGGTGGACACGAACAACGAAATCGCTGGCGACGGAGATATTCCACACCCGGCCATCGGGCACGCGCGGCGGATGCAGGTGCCGGAAGACCGCGAGCAGCGCGACGTGATGGTCGAGGCCGTGGAGAACCACATGCCGGAGGTCATAATAATTGACGAAATATCCAATGAGCGCGATGCCCTGGCCGCCCGAACTATCGCCGAAAGGGGCGTCCAGCTCATCGCCACTGCCCATGGCACCTGCCTGGAAAACATTATGTTCAATCCGCACCTGAGCGACCTTATCGGCGGTATCCAGGCCGTGACGCTGTCGGATGAGGAAGCCCGGCGGCGCGGCACGCAAAAAACTGTCCTGGAACGCAAAGCTGCGCCAACCTTCGACACCCTGATCGAAATCGAGCAGGTAGACAGACTACTCATCCACCACGACGTGGCTCGCTCGGTGGACGACCTGCTACTTGGCCGCCCGACACTCGCCGAAGTACGGGAAAAGACGACCGAGAGCCAGGTGCGACGCAGTCAGCGGCGGGTTGAGCTGCTGGGGAGCGCCTGGCGACCTGGCCAGAACGCTTCTCAGCTCTTGCACGAGAACGACGAGGAAGAAGTGTATACGGCTCCTCGTCTGGGTGCCGGAGTGGTGCGCGTATATCCCTACGGAGCCAGTCGCCGGAAGGTGGACAAGGCTCTGCGCGAGTTGCGAGCGCCTGCCATAACGGTCACAGAAGCTAAGGACGCAGATATAATACTCGCCGTGGCCGGGCATCACGAAGGACGCGGCCTGCCCCGTAAACCCGGCGTGCAGGTCCTCACCGTCCGCAGCAATAGCTACGGGCAGATTTATGAGACCCTTCGCGGCGCCTTCGAGCTGGGTGATCTTACCGGCCGGGAGCGTTTCGCCCTCCAGGAAGCGGAACAGGCTATCGAGTATGTGCTGCGCGAGGGGCGGCCGGTGGAGTTATCTCCTCAGAACGCCTACATCCGCCGGCTCCAGCATGAACTGGTCGCCCGCCATAACCTGCAGTCCGTATCCGTTGGCCGGGAACCCCACCGGCGGCTGCGGGTCATGCCCCTATAAAAGCGCCGCAGTGACTGCTGCAGAACCCTCTTTTCACGAGCGAGTCGCTCCCAGCCAGTATAAGTTGCCGGCAAGACCCCGTAACATTCACGGAGTGGGAGCCACATCGAGGTGAGTCTTGCAACAGTTACCCACAAAATTGCTCCGCACTGTCGCACAAAGCCAGGGGCCGACGGCCTGAAGGTTTCTTTCTCCGGGCTGTTGCAAAAGCGGGCGTTGGCTTATCCATATTCAGGAAACTGTACAACCCCGCCGCCCCGACCCTTTACCCGCGACTGCGTCTGGGGGCCGGGAAAGCGACTCTTCCGACAGTCCCTCTTAGCGCTTGCCCGTATCGGGCTTGGGGCGGCGCTGGTCCTTGTCGGCGGGACGACGGGAATTTCCGTCAGCAGGTTCTTCCAACTTTATGCCCAGCTCCCGCCGCTGTTCAGGCGTCAACTGGTCAGCAATGTGCTTGGGCAGTATGAAGGCAATCATGCCGCGGCGTCCGAGCCGTCGCATGAATTCAGCGAGAGACACCTCCGCCTCGCGCGAGGTAATCGTATATTCCCGGCTTAAGGCGGCTGCGATCTCGGCAAAGGAACGCTCGCCGTCGCACAGTTTCCACACAAAGCTACCTATCTCGTCAAGCACGACCGGGCGCGACTCCGGGACCATGAAAAGCCATGCCAGGATTTTGCCGACGAGGTCCTGGCGGCGCGGAATGGTAACGACAACGCAGCCTTGTTCTGTCTCGTGCCAGGAGAGAGCAGGATTTCGGATAGGACGCGCGGCCGTGGCTTGAACACGGGAGAGAGCCGGTGCCCCGCGTCTTCTACGGCCAAAAAGAAATCCCACTAGACTTGCCTCCCCTTCGAAGGCATCCCATTGGCACAGACGGAGCCGGCATTAGATGTGCGAGCAGCCGGTAACGGCAGGCCATTGAGTGGCCCATGGCAAAGTTCAAGAATCGCGAGTTGGGGAGGGCACGCGACTCTGACGGGCCACGTGACACCCACGCCACGGCTGACGTGACAAGCCACGTCCCCAAATGCCAGAAGGCCAGCTCCTCGGCGGCGGTCGCGCCAAACGGGCGCCCATACACTGCCCCACCCGGGGATCATCATCTGGCCTCCATGAGTATGGCCGCACAGTACCAGGTCGGCCACCTCGATTTCGGGCTGGTCAAGAATGTCCGGGGAATGCCCGACCAGGATTACAAGGTCAGCAGGCGGCAAGTTGGCAATGGCCCCGCGCAAATCGTCCAGCCCACACGAAGCGTCGCCGACACCTATAATAGCGACCCGACAACCGGCAATCTCCACCGTCACGGCCTCGTTGTGCAGAAGCCGGACCCCCTCACCTTCCAGAATGCGCCTCAAAACCTCAACGTCAAACCCTTCTTCAAGACCCTGCAGCCACCGCTCCATGGTAACGTTCACGTCGTGGTTGCCAAGGGTGACGAAAAGACCATGGCGCGAAGTCATGCGCGAGAGCAACCCGGCGGCAACGGGCATGTTGTCGGCTCCCGCCGCCAGGTCGCCACTAACGAGGATTAGGTCAGCCTGGGCACGATTGACCCCTTCGACAAGCCGGTCAAAAAGGGGCGCCAGGAACCAGCTGGGCCGCGCGTGCAGGTCACTGATGTGTACTATTCGAAGGCCCCGGAGGGCCTGCGGTAGATTCGGCAGAGAAACCCTGATGCGGTCTTCGCGCAACTGCCTGGCTTCATACAGGCCATACACAGCTATCCCAAGCATTACCGCCACTAAGCTCCAGAGAACTATGGCCCACGCAAACATGACGTCAATTCTCTCCGGGTTGGGGGCACAAAGCAAGCAGGATCACGTCGAACTCCCATAGCCCCCGTCGCAGCATGGGCTACTTAGCCATCGGCATCAGATTGCGGCGGCTCAGCCAGCGGCGGGGCATGCATGACCACATTCACAGTCCGCAGCGCCCAAAGGAAACAGCCAAGCATCACTGCAACGGCTCCGGCCAGGATGAACTGTTGCTGGCGGTCCAGGGGACGGAGTTCTATACGGAAGGCCCCCTCGCCTGGTCTTGGTAGGTCGCCCACGGTCGTGCCCAAAAGCGCCCGGCCCGTGGCGGCAGCGCCAACTGCCATGGCCACGCTGAGCACCAACTGAACCACCAACCACCACACTTTGGCCGTCTCAATGGCGCGGTGCCTGCCTACCTGCCAGAGCATATAGCCCAGCATTGCTGTCGCGGCCGAAATAACCAGCCCAAACAATACCCAGGAACCGATACTCTGCAATCTCGTTCACCCGGCAATCGGGTCCGCGCGCCACGAACGCCATGAAAGTTGCGTTACGGCGCGCGAGGCTCTACGGCTCAGCCACTACCTGGGAAGGATAGCCAGCGGCTTCTATCCGGCGGGCGGCCGCTTCGGCCTCGGCTTTAGAGGCAAACGCGCCCACCCGGACGCGGTAGAAGGTTTCGCCGCGGACAGTGACAGGCTGAATCTCAACGTCGAAGCCCTGCTCACGCAAGGTCGCTGCGACCTGCTCCGCATTTCGTGGCTCGCGATAAGACCCGGCCGTCGCCGCCCAGGAATCGCCAGAGGCCTGGCCTTGCTCAACACCAGACGGCGCCGTCCCCACCGTCCCCGCGGACTGGGAAGCCTCTGGAGTATTGGGCATCTCCGGAGATGCCTCGGCGGAATCCCCAGACTGCTCGGCGGCCTCTCCCGCAGGACTGGTGGTCCCGGTTTGGTCTGAAAGGGATTGGCCGGTTCCCCCCAGCACCGCGCGGCGCTCGGCTTCAGTAGGTTCACGCTCACGGATGACCACGCGAGGAGATAGGTCCGCTGGCGTCACCGCGCCGCCAACAGAAACCTGTGAGGGCTGAGGCAGCGTACTAACCGCACCGGAACGCTCGTGTTCAGTAATGTACCGGTCAATCCATACCCGGCCAGCCCAAAAACCGCCGAGACCGCTGACCAGAGCGAGAACTGCCGTAGCGGCCGCGAAGGTAAACCCCTCAGTGTGAATCCATTCCGCGAGTCGGCGCATGACCTTTGTCTCCGCGCCCCTTAGAACGAAGTCTACCACCCCTCGAAGCTATCTTCAAGGACGGGCTGCTCAGGGTTTGACAACGCATCGCTAGTGGCGGTTGGGGCCACGGCCTCGAAGCTATCTTCAACGACGGCCCTGCTCAGGGACGCTTCTCATCCGGACGACTGTTACAACACTCCTGTCGACGGTGCCGCTGGCCTGCGTACAGCCCAGGTTTGTGTCTGCACCTTACATTGCGTGGGTGAGACTCACTCGTGAAACGATGGTTTTGCAGCAGTCACATAAGGATTTTGTTTAGGCCACGCTTGCGGGCGGCAGAACAAGCGCAAAGAGCCTTTTCTGGCGAAGCGCATTGAAAAGTGGCCCTGCCCAGCTCCGGTCCCAAACTTTCCCATCCCCTTTTCCATCCCCTGCGCCCTGCCGGGTGCCTTCGCTGGCAGGCGGCTTGAAGATTGGCCGGGCACCGCTTGCCGTCGCGACTTTGCTAGTTAGACCGGCTGCTGTCAGGAGAATCCTGGAAAAGCAAACAGTCCCCTGGGATAGGAAGGCATTCGCTTTTCCCAGTACTTCGTTTCAGGCAGGAAAGACTCAGGCGCGAAGAATCACCTCGTAGACTGTTGCAAAACCTGATGTCGGCTTACCTGGACCGGGGAGTTTGCACAAGGCCGTACGACTCACCTTTTACCGGCGATTTCCTCTGGCGGCCGGGCAAACGAACTTTGCAGCCGCCTCCTGGGAAAACCGAATACTCCTCTGGGATAGGGGAGTATTCGGTTTTCTAAGGATTCTGAGGCAAAGCTTTCTGCAGCGCCTGGGAGATGGGGCCCGGGGCATCAGGTGAAACGCACAAGGTTATACGCCTTTGTGGCCGTGTTTAAGCCAACACGGGGTTTTGGAGAGACCACCGAGGTGATTCTCCAGGTCTTACCCTTTCCTATCTGAAACAAAATCCTGAGTCAACTGAATACTCCCCTGGGATAGAGTGGCCTTGACGGACGGCGAGGCGAGGGTATCCTTTTACGTGCAGGCATCACGGGTCTAAGAACCAGTGGCTTGACAATCGCTTGCCAAGGCGCAATCGGTGCAGCTATGCCGCGGCCACGTCTTCAAGGGCTAACTCCCAGGCGACGGCGGGTTCTTGAGACCATCGTGCGCCAGTGGATAGCGACGGGGGAGCCAGTCAGCTCCGCCGCGGTAAGAGCACTTTCCGGTCTTCCCGACAGCCCGGCAACGCTCCGCAATGACCTCGCCGCATTGGAGTCCATGGGTCTGCTGGCGCAACCACATCGCTTTTCCGGCCGCGTGCCCACGCCAGCCGGCTATCGCGCTTTCCTGGAAGGTCTTCCGCGGCCGGTCCTGCGCCCTGCCGACAATGCCTGGCTGCGTTCGACGCTGCGCCGTGCCCGCGACCTGCAAGCCGCGGTGGCTGCGGCCGCCCGGGCTGTGGCCTCTCTCACCAAATTGGCCTCCATCGCTTCACTACCCATCACGAAACGTGTGGAAATCGAGTCTGCGTCTCTGAGCCGAGTCAGCGCAGAAGTGGCCCTGGCCACTTTCCGCCTCAGCACGGGACAGAGCGGCCGAGTACTCTGCCACCTGAGCACGCCGGCTGACGAAACCAGATTCGCGGCGTGGGCCGAGGCGCTCTCGAAGGTTGCAGGCACGGCTGTTTATCTGCTATCTCCCAATGAAGCGCCGGAGTCGCTTCCGACCGAGGTCTGGCGCCCCCTCGCGGAAGCCATGCTCGCGGCAGCACCCGTGGCAGAAGTGACCGTCGAGGGCACGAGCCACCTGCTGGCCTGCCCAGACCTGCGGGCGAGCGACACCCTCAGCGACCTTCTGGCACTCGTCGGCGACCGAAGTCGCAGCTACGCCCTCCTCGCCCGGGGCACGCGCACGGCAGACCCGCAGGCTCTCATCGGCCTCATGGGCGCCGGCAGCGCCCTAGAAGCCTGCAGCATGGTCATTGGCTTTTTCGGCCCCAAGGGGAATGAAGCTGGACGCCTGGCCGTCCTTGGGCCGATGCGCATGGACTACGAGCGAGCTCTGGCCGCTGTCGCCGATACCACCGCCGTCCTCTCGGACGCGTGGGAACGCGAAGTAGCCGAAAGAGACTGAAGCCCGCGCTAAATGCCAGCATGAAACATAGACGACAATCACCACCTCTCACACCCGGGGCCGCAGTCAAGAACCTAGCCCAGCTCACGGCCACTGGCGTTCAGTGCAGATGGCTTCGGTGCCAGCATGGCACGGGCTGGGAGAAGAGCTGTCGCCCAGACTCTTCTCCCAACCCCCATGCCTGTGGTGGCATGGGCCGCGGGAGTTGCCGCAGCCCTCGCACAACCCGGTGTACCCCACGCCCGCGCGGGCACAGGCTGTGGAACCATGACGACAGGGTATAGTGTATTGACGAACTAACAGGTACCGTACGGTTACAGCATGAGGAGATGTGGAGGTGTTTTGCGTGTCCGACAGAGATAAGCCCGAAGCGAATCTCGAACCAGAAACACTCGAGCCACTGCCGGGTGCGGAAGAAAAAGCGCCGCGCGGCGAGTCACCGGCAGAGACCAATGAGGCCCAGGAAGCTGTCAATGAGGTTGCTCAGCTCCGCAAGGACCTGGCCGACCTCAATGACGCCTACCTGCGGGCATTGGCCGACCTGGAGAATTATCGCCGCCATGTGCAGGCCGAGCGGGCGCGGCTACTGGAGTACGCCAACGAGCAGCTCCTGCGAGAGCTACTAACTGTAGTTGACGACCTTGAGCGGGCTATCCAACATGCGCCGTCTGAGGACCCTCTCCGCCGTGGCGTCGAGCTTATCCTGTCGAAGCTTTTGAGCATCATGGCAAACTTCGGCGCAGAACCCTTCTCGGCCATTGGCGAGCAGTTTGACCCTTATCGCCACGAGGCCGTTGAATGCTTGCCCACAAGTGACCACCCTGAAAATACCGTCGTCCGCGAGCACCAGCGTGGGTGGATGTATCGCGAGAAGCTACTGCGGCCCGCGAGGGTAGTCGTCGCCACACGGCCCAGCAACGAGTAGCCCGACCGCCTGAC
>JANZZA010000049.1 GCA_026419655.1 Armatimonadota bacterium
GGCCATATCCAGCGGGTGTACTCATCCTCCAGCTTGTCGGCCACGTGGCGGTAAAAAGTCCTTGCCGTGACGCCGGTTTCGGTATTCCAGCGCGGCATTAGCTGGCCGCTGCGCCTGGCCCACTCGTTGACAAGGTCGTACTGATTTTTCATGAAGCAGCCATAGCCGTGGTAGGAGAAAATATCAACGCCATTCACAGCGCCAGCAGCCAGGGCTTTTTGTGTCCACTCCGGTGCATATGGCGTGGTGCAGGGAGCCAGTAACTGACAGTTGGGGTCGGCCTCCTTAGCCGCGCGGGCCGCCACCTTCGCCAGCTCTGCATACTCCTCGGCCGTCCCACCCCAAAATCCGCTCCCGTAAGGCTCATTCCATATCTCCCAGTAGTGGATTTCGTCCCTGTAGTGTCCCACCACCGTCCGCACGTATTCCTCAAACTCCCCCATGTCCCGGAAGGGACCGACTCCGCAGGCACAGGCCTGTGTTCCCTTTTCAGCGACGGTCGCCCAGGTTGGGACGCGCAAAAACTCCCCCAGTATCTCCAGGCCTGCCGCCTTCACCCTTGCCACCTGCGCATCAAAGAACCGCCATAAACTCTTTTCCGGCTCGCTCGCCGCCCAATGAGTTATCTCCGAGCAGTCGTGGATTCGCGTCCAGCGATAGCCGAGACGCCTCGCAATCTCCATCTGCCAATCAGACGCTGTCGAAAAGTGGCCTCCGATGACTGACTCTTCCGGCGGCACGCGGGATGGTTTGGGGACCACAGAAAAAACCATTGAGGCGAGGGGCTTCTCGGCCCCTGCCGCAACAACATCCGCCCGGAAAGCCCCCAGCCGCCGCAGGGAAAGGGTAATTTCCTTTCCAGCCGGCCTGTCGGCTGGCACATGCAGGGAAACCTCTTGCCTGCCCACCACCTTCTCCCAATGGTCCCTTATCTCCACCACAAAGCGCCTGTCGTGATTCCCCGTGGCTGAGAAAGCTTCCAGCCTGGCCTTCAGGGGCTCCCCGGGCGCAAAAATCCCCGCCAAAGCTGTAGTCGAAAGAGCGGCCTCAAGGTCTGAAGCAGGCTCGAAGGCCTCTCCCTTAGGCGACAGGGACACGGCATCCAGCCAAATCTCTGCCGCCGCGTCCGCCCGCCCGTGTATCCGCAGGAAATACGCCCCATTGAGCGACGGCGCCAGTCCCCCTGTGGCCGAGAACCGCCGCATGGTCTCGTCGGGCCTGGCCTCGAGGTGCAGAAGGCTGCCGGCCTGTCCCACCTGGCAGGCTGAGTACACGTTAGCCTCCACCGCCACCGGCCCGCCACGCGCCCTCGCCGAAAGGGCAAGAGTAAAGGACAGCCCGGCACCGTTGAATACCATGCACGGCGTAGTCAGGGTAAAGGTTTCGCCGGCTGTCAGCTTGAGCGCGAGAGAACGGGTGCCATGGGCGGCATTTTCCTCGCACGGCCACTGGACCTTGCCCCCGACAGCGTCCCAGGTTCGCGTCGGGTCCACCTCAAAGCTACCATTGGCAACAACATTGCGCGTCGGGGCCGGCCCTTGCTCCGCCTGCGGCTCGACAATCTCAACCGAGGCATCGTCCACCCAGACAATGCCTTTGGGTTCAGCCTCGAACCAGATAAACAAACCTGCCTGCTCCTCACTTTCCGTCACGAGGCCCTCAAACTCAAGCAGCTCCCAGTCTTTGCCTGGCTCAATGCGCCCGGCGAGGTGGTGCTTGTACGGCTCCGGAGCCTGACGCAGCACGGCTCCAACCCAGGGGACATTGCCCTCCGCCCGTACCCATAGTCTGACCCGGTAGTGCTTGCCAGCTTCGAGCTTGAGCGGCTGAAGGAACTGCGACGCTCCGCCCCGCCGCTCAACGCACTCGACCCTCTGGCACGACCTGCCCGCGTGTGGCCGCTCGTAGTCCAGCGCAAAAACCGTCTTGCAGTCGCCCCAGGTGTTGTTCACCCAGCCGTCAGCCAGGCCGTCACGCTCCGGCGGCTCGAAGCCCGGATTGCGCAAGAGGTTCTGGGCAAAGCACTGACCC
>JANZZA010000123.1 GCA_026419655.1 Armatimonadota bacterium
GTCTACCTTGATGGGACAAAGAGTCTCATTGGCCCTGTTTCCCTGCGCGACGTGCGGATAGAAGGCGAGCACGGCCGCCATTGCGTTTACGTGCGCGGCCATACTTACGGCGTCACCATTGATGGCGGCGCGTGGAATTCCACCTTCGAGCCAATCCTGCAAGAGGAAGCAGCCAGCTTTACAGATGAAGCTACGGCTACAGCACCAACCGGGAGCGCGACCAACTGGCGCATAACGGGCCTGGGCTTCTGCATATGGGACGGCATGGCTTTGCACCCCGACTACAAGGTGGCCATGGCCGAGCTGGGATATACCGCCGAGAATACTTGCTGGCCCGACAACAAGCCCTACGTCTTCATGCGCTTTGCCCGACTCCTGGACAGCTACATCGAGCCGGCCATGATGGTGACGCTCCGCTTCCGCGAGGACGCCGACGGCAAACCCATCATCCAGGACAGCTTCTCCTGCGGCGACATATCGGCCGAGATCCGCAAGCGCTGGCGACTGGTATCGCTGGGGCCGGATTGCGCAGGCAACAGGGTAGTAGTGAGCCACGCGGAGCACGTCGAGCTTATCGGAGATGCCGCGGCGCGAAATCATGTGACAGTACTCAACGCAGCGGAACTGAGGTAAAGCAGTTTGAGAAAGGGGCCTGGCGAACAACCCTTTTCGGGAGGGCCTATCAACCAGGGGGAAAACCTCTTTCAGCAAGAAGCGGGGTTCCCTCCTGCACCCCTTCCCCGTAAATGCTCGGGCTCCCTGGCGGAGATGCGCCTCCACCGGCGTCCGCCGCGGAAGTGGAGTCAGCGGCTGGCGCGTGTGCCGGGCGCGTTTCTTGCGGGGCCGGATTTTCGGGCGCGGGCAGGCAACGGCGCGGCAGCACGATGCCGACTGCCCGGCGCTTGCAGGCTTGAGCACCGGGCCAATATCGTGCGCCCGAAAATCCGGCCGGCCCACAGCGTAAAAGGTTTAGGAAGGGGGTCTGGGGGACAACCCTTTTCAAAGGGTTGCCCCCAGAATAAAGCCTTCCGCCACAGGGGTGGCCCGCGAAAGTGGATGCGCCGCATCCGCGATGCTGGGCCGAAGCTGCGGATCCCGCACCATGGCTGCCGCAGCGAAGCCTCACTCTCGCCAGTCGAACATGACGCCAATGGTAGAGCCCCGGTCCGTCTCCAGCAAACGGTAACATTCCGCGGCCTGGTCGGGGCGGAAGCTATGGGTTATCAGGTCGGCGGCTTTCATCTGCCCCCGGGACACGTAAAGGTAGAAAAGCTCGATTTGTCGCTGGGGCGTCCAGTAGGCACCTGGGCCGAGCTTGGCGTTGTGGGTGCCGATCAGCGTCACTTGGCGGGCGAGGATGTCCTGGGTGAGGTGCTGCTTGGACGGATGGGGCGTATCGCCGATTAGCTCCACCACCCCGAAATCCCTTGCCAGCTTCAGAGCCATGGGGAGGACGGTATAGTGCCCGGTCACGTCGTAAACCACATCGGCCAGCATCCCGCCGGTGTGCTCCAGGACGAAGTCGCGCGCATCGGCAGCGCTTCCGCAAAAAGCGGCCGTGGCGCCATGAGCCAGAGCTGCGTCGAGGCGTAGTTGCACGGTGTCAATCGCCAGTATCTCCCGCAGGCCTATGACCTTCAGGTACTGGACAACCATCTGCCCGAGAGGCCCCAGGCCGATGACCACAGCGGTGTCACCCATAGAATGGTTGGCCCGGCGCACGCCCGTCTGGGCGATAAAGGACAGAGCCGCCCAGGCCGCATCTTCATCCGAAACAGCCTGGGGCACCTTGACTGCCGACGTCGCGTCGCTCAGGACATAGCCTGCATGGCCGGCGCCGACAAAGACCCGGTCGCCCGTCCGCAGGGCCTCAACACCTTCACCGACGGCCACGACCTCCCCGACGTTCTGGTAGCCAGGGCGGAAGGGATAGTGAACCCAATTAGCCCAGGTCGTGCCCTCATCAAACTCTCCCCGATAGCACCACATCTCCGTCCCGGTGCTGAGCAAAGACACGCGCGTCCGAGTAAGGACCTGGCCCGGTCCCGGCTCGCCCACCTCTTCCTCGCGCACCTCAACCTTCCGAGGCTCAGCGAAGTACACCGCCAGCGATTTCATTGTCGTCCCCCCTGGAACGCGGCGAAAACCCTGCTGGTTTTTTCACGGACCCTGAGCGAGCAAAAGCCCGCCGCCGGACGGCGCTTGCGGAAACCTTTCCCCTGTCTGACTGCAGGAAGACCTCTTTTTCACGGGTGAATTGTTCCGACCGATTATAAGTTGCCCGCATAGATCTGTGGTGTTCACGGACTGCGAGCTACTTCCAGGTGAGTTTTGCGACAGCCTCCCTAGTCCTCCTTCAGCGCCCCGCGCATGGAGACATTTGTCAGGACGTAAGCCGTCTGATCGCTGTCATTTTGACATGCGAAGCGAAGGAGGAGATGAGCCTTGCCGCCCACCAGCGCCGTCAGGTCCCAGGTGCCCGTCCGCACGGCTCCGTCCATGGTCTCCTGGGCATCCTGCCAGGTCTGGCCCCCGTCAGTGGACACCGACACCTGCGCGCCGGCTGGCGATTTTCTGTCCATGAGAAAGCTAACCTCCAGCCGCTCCCAGGTAGCGACCTTTGACCCGAGCTCATACGTGATATGCCCGCGCGCCCCGGCGGGAAGCTGCAGGCCCCAGTACTCGCGGGCGAAGGTCATCTCGCGGGAATGGAGGGCTGCGAAGCCTCCGTCCTTGAGATAGTCGTCGTATCGGAAAGGCCCCGGCGGAAGCTGGGTCAGGTCGAGCTTGAGCATGGCGACCTCCGCCGAGTAGTTGTGCTCGTTGGCGCCCAGCAGGCCCTGGCGGGCAAGAGCTTCCCGCAGGGCCGCCGCCTCAGCATACGCGTCCAGAGCCGCCTGGAGGACCGAACGGTCTCCCCGCCGCGCCTGGTGCAGCAGCCGGCTAAAGCGCAGATACTCCCTGGCGTAGTCGAAACCTTCGCGGACCACGGCAATACGCTTCCGGGTGCGCCAGTCGTCTTGCGCGGCGGCTGCCTGGGCGGCTGAAAGATGCTGCTCCATCCGCGAGAGCAGCTCATCGTCAAGGATGCCCTCGACCGTTTCCCACTCCAGAAGGCACGGTGTCCTGCGGAACTTACTCTCCACGGCCTCGAAAAAGGCCCGCATGGCCTCCCCGCCCTGCCCGTAGCACTTGCTGAAGTAGTCCTGGCGGAAGGCATCCTCGTCGAGCGTGGGATCGAACATGACGCGCGGGTAGGTGTAATACACCCAGGCATTGGTGGCCCAGTGCTGGCTTGTTTGAGCATAACCGCCGCGCACACCCCAGCTAACCTTCACCGGCCAGTCAGCAAAAAGCTGATACACTATGGGGTAGTAAAGGTCCGAAGCGTAGAAGCCGTAGTAAGTATAAAGAAAGACGTTACCGAGCTCCGTCCACCGTTTGAGAGCCCGGTAATAATGTCGGGCCTGGTCGGTCATCTGGTTATAGTAGGTGCTGGTGGAATCGCCAACGGGCCAGTAGCGACAAATCTGCACCCAGACGTTCTCCGCAGGCTTTACCGTCGTCGGGGGGTCAAAGTAGGCCGGCGTATAGGCTGAGGTATAGATGACGCGGTCAGGATAGTCGGCGCGAAGGCTTTCGGCCACCGCGTTGGCAAACTTCACCAGCCGGTCTGCTACATTCCCGTCCGGCCCGTCCATCGCCCGGCATGCCTCACATTCACACCATCCCGCAGGCATGTCATTCGGCCACACGGCAAAAAACCGGCACGCACTGTCCTCAGCAAAACACCTCCTGGCCTCGTCGGCGAAGCGCTTCAGAACATCGGGGTTAGACAGGCATAGCTGGCCGTCGCGTACGCGGCGTCCGTTAATGAGCGGGAACCACTCCGGATGCGCGTCGAAGAACCAGTCCGGCGGGACTACGTACTGGAAGTTGTGGCCGCCGTAGGCGGGAAGCACATACCCTCCCTTTTCTTTTGCTCCCCAAAGCCAGGTGTTGAAGCGGCTGCGGACTGCCCAGTCGCCGACGGCCTCATTCCATTGCTGGTCGGGGCTGGTGCCCAGATTGATGCCCCAGCGGATTACGGTGGCCGGAGCTTTGCGGACATCATACGTCGGCACGGTGAGGGTCGGCCGCCGGGGCGCGTACCAGCCCCAGTCCCCTGGATAAAACCACCGCACGCCAAGGTCTTCCAAAAAGTGATAGACGGCGTACAGCGGCCCCCGCTCGTCGTCGCGCAGCCACTCGCCCTTTGCATTGACCGCTGACTCGCCCTCCCATCCGGCAAAGGCCAGACAGGTAGGCGACAAGGTCTTCAGCACGTATTCCTCGAAACGGTAAGGCTGCCCATAAAGTTCTTGCGTATATCGGTTCCTGCTTACGGCGAGGATATTGCCGTCCACGGGCGTGTCGTCGGTGACGATGGGCAACCTGGCGCCGGTGATTTCCTCCAGCCACGTCTGCAGCTCCCTGGCGCACCACTCGTCGGTGCGAGAATGGTCCGCGCCAATGACTATGGTCGCCCGCGGCTGCCC
>JANZZA010000172.1 GCA_026419655.1 Armatimonadota bacterium
AGATGTGTATAAGAGACAGCGCTAAGAGCGCATCGGCGATGACCTCGGCAAACTCTTCAGTCGTAGGCGGCGTGTCTTCGCTCGTATAAGCAATGCCCAGCCCGCCCCCCATATCAAGCTCCGCCAGTTCAACCTGGTGAACATCTCGCACCTTGGCCATGAATTCAACCATCAATTCAGTAGCCCTGGCGAAACTATCCAGGCCGAAAATTTGGGACCCTATATGACAGTGGATGCCCTTCAGACTGATCTGAGGCGATTGAAGGCAACGCTGCACTGCGTCCATGGCCACGCTAGACGCCATGCTCAGGCCAAACTTAGTGTCGAGATGCCCGGTGGCTATGTAACTGTGGGTCTGCACCTTGATACCGGGCGTCACGCGGATGAGAACCTCCGCCTGCCGCCCGAGGTCCCCTGCTGCCCTAGCCAGCCGGTCAATCTCCGAGATGCTATCAATGACGATGCGGCCGACTCCTGACTCCAGGGCCATCCGAATTTCCAGGTCTGACTTGAAGTTGCCGTGCATCTTGATGCGGGCCGTGGGAAAACCCGCCTGCAGAGCTGTATACAACTCTCCGGCGCTGGCTACGTCCAAGCCCAGGCCTTCTTGCTCGACCACCCGGCAGATGGCCGTCGTGAGCAAAGCCTTGCCCGCGTAGCAGATTTCAACGGCTTCAAGACGCTGAGAAAAGCTCTGCTTATACGCCCGGCAGGCCTCACGCAGTGCGTCCTCATCGAGCACGTATAGCGGCGTGCCAAATTCCCGCGCCAGCTCAACGGCGTCACACCCGCCGATTTCGAGGTGGCCCTGGGCATTGATGCGCTGGGTCCCGAAAAGCATGGCCGTCAGCTCCTGCCTGCTGGATACAAAAATCGCCCCAAAAGCCGCCGCTTCTGGGGCTGTCGGACGGACAAATCCGACGGTGCAATTATCCTACGGGGCGATAGTCTTGACAACCAACTGGCCGCGTTCGCTGTCGAAGGTAATGGTCAGGTCGAGAGCTTCAGCCAGGAAGCTCAGTGGGACCATTGTGCGGCCCTGCTTGATGTAGGGCGCCAGGTCAAGCAAGCAGTCCTCGCCGTTCACTTTCGCGTCGCGCTGGCCGACGCGCAGGTCCAGGGTAACCCTGGGACTGACCCCGCGCACCCGCTTATCGGCTGGGAACCAGTACAAGATGCCGTCAGTTTGGGCAAAAACCTCCCGAAGCGGTCCCATTGGGATACCTTTTACCACCTCGGGACACGCCCTGAGGGGAACCAGCTTGCCGTCAAAGACCACCTGCACGTCGCGGAAACGCGAAAGCGCAAGAGGAAGCACTGTGACGCGCCCCTCGCCCTCAGGGCGTGGGCCAGGGGTTGTTGTGCGCATTCCAACCGCCATGTGCTGAGAAGATTGGGGCAGTGCCGCCACGAGATAGACTTCAGCAGCCTGTGGTGCGACGGCCACCTCGGGCTCAGTGGCCCCTGGGGAATGGGACTCGCGGCTTCGGGCGGCGGGAGCTATGGGTTTGGGCGTACTGCCGGCTCCAGCAACTGCCGGTCGTGCAGCACCCTGAGCCGAAGATACCAGCCCAGGTTCTAGCCCAACCAGGTGTGCCACAGCCTCTGAATCTCCCCCAGGCGGTATTTCCCTCCCGCTGACCGGAGACATCCCCGGAATGTCCCGGTGCAGCACTCTAGTCGCCCCTGCCCTCACCCCGGCCGCACTCATATCCGCCCGTGCGCCAACCGGAGCCAGCGCCATAACTGCTGATGTGACAGGCAAGGAAATCGCCATCGTGGCTGATGCCATCCTGGCAGGCGCTTCGGACAACGGCGGCTTAGCAGCAGCACCAGCCGCGCGGCCCGTGGGAGCATAGGCCGTAGTCCCTGCGAGTGCCACAGGAGCCGCCGCCAGCGACGCCGCTGGCAGGGCTTGGCTGCCCGATGGGGTAGTAGGACGGGCGACCAGCTGCGGTATCGCAGCCACGCGGGTGGGCGCCTGGGTTGCTCGGACCCCTGCAGGCGCCTCGCGACGCGTCGCGGCAGGTGCAGCACCGACGGCGAGCGGCGCCGCCTGGGCCGGCGCGGTCACGGCTGCCCCAGTCGTCGCAGGCCCATCTCGCTCTGCACTCGGCACTGCCGACCGCTCTGGCACAGCGGGCACCACGTCCGTGCGAGGTGCTGCCTGACCAGCCTTTGGCTGCGCGGCGCCTGCCAGCAGCGGCGTCTGCGCAGCACCCGAAAACTCTGGCGTGGGAGCTTGCGCAGGAGGTTGCTTGGGGGCTGCCACCGCTGCAGGCACGGGGATGACCGTTGTGCTTTTAGACATTGCTGGCGGCGCGGACTCGGGCAGCCCGCCCGTGCCGCGTCCGGCTACGGTCGGCGCTGCGACGGCAGATGTTGGGGCGGGGACGGCAGCCCCTGGCGCCTGCACCTCATCTCGTGGAAGCTGCCCGGATTGTAGCGTGGTTGCCTCGCGGTTTCCGACAATCACCCTGACTTCGGTCGAGCGGCCCTCATTTTCTGCCGCATCCCAGGCCCGCGCTTGGAGGACGTGCTCACCGTCGCTGGTTTTGGTGGTGTCCCACCGGTCAACATAGGGCGGAGCGCCCTTTATCATCGCCTTGATGCGTCCGTCTACATAAAAGAAAACCCATTCCACTCCTACATTGTCCCGTGCATCCACCTTGACCTCAACAGTGCCGCTCACCCTTTCGCCCGGGCGCGGATAGTAAATGTTCACAACTGGTGGCGTTTCATCCCGGCCGGGCGGTGGGAGGACCTTCTTGACCGTCACGCTAATGGTAGCAATTCCGGCTGTACCGGCTGAATCAACGGCACGCACGGACAGTTTGTGGGCCTCACCGGCTGGGGACTGGAAGACATACGAGAAGGACATTTCGCCCTGAGTCTTGGGCGTGGCGAGCGTGTAGGTGCGCGCAACCTGGTCATCAACAAGGAGTTCTAAGCGGACGATGGGCCGGCCCGAAACGGACTGGTAGACCGTGTCCACCCACACCTCAGCTCCCACCACAGCACCATTGGCAGGGTGCGTAATGGACACCACCGGCGCATCTGCTGTCCATCCCGGCTGGGGGAGGATAGCGCCTGCAACGAAGCAAACTAGACTAAGGCCAAAGAAAACACGCCCGACGACCTGCCCTAGCTGCGTCATTAGTTGTGTTGCCCCCGGCACAGCCGCCTTCGGATTGGCGTCACTGCTGACCCCGCCCGAGACCACCTCCGTCCTACCTAAATCTAGCCTACCATTGCCTGCGCCCGCGAGTCAAGGCCTGCTTCGCCCTAGTTCTGACTCGCACCTTCCCACATGTTCATAGTTTCCTCGGACACGAGGCTCCTCCCTCGCTAAAGGGTGGGCAAACGTCACCCGGAAGGGCTGAGCGGGTGTGCAGTTCTCTCGGGAAACTATTGCAAAAGTCGCCTCACCGCCTCCCCCGCGCAGTCCAAGCTAAAACCTTATGCGTGCGGTGTTTTACACTTTTGTCACCCCACACACTCCAGCTACGCCTTTTGCAAAAGCACTCTCAGGCTTCTGTCTCGGACTGGCGCCGGGATGGTCCGAAAGCACCCTCACGTCGCCCTTTTCCGGTAGATTCTTCCTGGAAAGAGTCCTTCGGCGACCATCGCAGAAGCCGTCATGTCACGAGGGCGTCGCGCCTGTGCACTGTAGCCTGGGGACGCAGACCTCTGCCATAGACGGGCTGGTAGCTACCCCAACACGAAGTTTGCGGCAGTCACTTGAGAGAAAAGGCAGCGGCCAACAGCCTGAAGGACCCGTAAATCCCTGACCGTGACTCTGTCTGGACCCGTAAATCCCTGACCGTGACTCTGTCTGATAGCTGCCTTGGGCGCGCATCCTCGCTCAGTCACCCTCCTGCAAGCCTGAAATGCCGCTGCGCGACACTCCCCCAAGAACCGCTCCGAGTGGGTTTCGTGCCAGGGCCCCGGCGCTCAAGATTCCTCCTTAGGTAAGGCGGCAATGCCACGGAGGCAACTTTAGCAGTCCTCCTTTAGCAGGCTTTTGCGCAGTTCTGCCGAAACTTACCTGTCCACCGGGAGGTGTTATTGATGAAGCGACTGAGATTTCTCGGCGCACGCAGAGTCGAAGTTGAAGACGTGGACATCCCTCGGCCGCAGGCAGGAGAAGTGCTGGTGCGCGTACGCGCTTCAGCGCTTTGCGGCAGCGAAATGGACGCTTTTCGCGGGCCGGACGCGATGGCCGGCAATCCTGGCCATGAGGTTGTCGGGGAAATCGCGGACGCCTGCGGCCATCCGACGTTGCGCGAAGGCACCCGCGTCGCCTGTCATGCCGTCACGGGCTGCCAGCGCTGTTACTGGTGCCTGCGCGGCTACGAGCTTTTCTGTGAGAACATGCGCGGCTACTCGAATGCCCACGCCGAATATGTAGCTCATGCCGCTCACCATTGCCTGCCCATCCCTGACGACATCACCTGGGAGCAAGCGCTCATGATTGGCGGCGATACCGTCGGCGTGGCCTATCACGCTGCTACCCGGGCGGGCGTCCGCGCTGGCGAAGAAGCCGCCGTACTCGGCTGCGGCCCGGTGGGGCTGGGGTGTGTCCTGCTATTATCCTTCTGGGGCCTGAGAGTGACGGCTGTAGACCTCGTCCCGTACCGACTTGACCTTGCTTGTTCTCTTGGCGCAGCCGAAAGGGTCAATGCCGCCAATGGCGATGCGGCCGAGGCTCTACGCGCCCTGAACGACGGCCGCGGCCCAGACATCATCTTCGACTGCGCAGGCTCACCCAAAACCCTTGACGTGGCTCTGCGGTCTGTCCGCAAGGGGGGCACCGTTATTATCATCGGCGAGCGTGGCGAAACGCCCATCTATCCCTCGCGCGACATCATCCACAGCGAGCTGCGCATTCTCGGTTCCTGGTATTTCCTTCGCGCGGATTTCTGGGGAATGGTGAAGGAGACGCGCCGCGGCCTGCGGCCCGAGCGCCTTATTACCCATAGCTTCTCGCTCGACGACGCCCAGGCTGCCTATGAACTGATGGATAGCGGCCAGTGTGGCAAGATAGCCTTTACGCAGCCTTAGCACGCGCTGAGAGCCTGCATAGTGTGGCCTAGAGACCCATCGGGGCCTTCACAATGGGCCGACGGAGCCTCTTGACGTAGCGCCGTGCGACTTATCTTCTGTGCCGGCACGGGTCCTGCCCATTAACAGGTGCGCGTTTGGTGGAAGCAGCACGAAAAAGTTTGGGAAGGGGGCTTGGGGAGAACCCTTTTCAAAGGGTTTCCCCCAGCAGGGGGAACCCCCCTTTGGGCAAAAAGCGGGGTTCCCCCTGCACCCCCTCCCCGTAAATGCTCGTGCTCCCCGGCGGAGACGCGCGGCCACCGGCCTCTGCAGGGAAGGGGATGGGCCGGCCCCGGCTGCGCTGCGTGTGTGTTTCTGGTGGGCCGGATTTTCGGGCGCGCGGGAGGGCACCTGCGAGAGGTGCTGGCCACACGCGCCGCGTCCGTACCGCAGACCAGATTCCGCGGTTTACGGGCGCGCCCGAGAATCCGGCCCGCCCCTTTTTTGACCCAGAAGGTACCTCAGAGATGCCAGGGAAGTTCTCTCGCGCACACAGATTGGAGGTCGGCGAGCGACGCGCTGACGTAAATGGAGTCCTCTTGCACACAGGGACCGGAGAGGAAGGTTTATGACCCCAAAGGCGACCTTATGTGTACTTGCGTTGCACCTTTGTGGGCTTGTTTGGGCCGCTGAGCGCACCGTAATTCCCCTGGATGGCACCTGGCAGATAGCCCAGGGCACCATGGACGGTCCCACGGAAGATTTCTCGCGCACTTGTCCCGTGCCGGGGCTAGTGGACCTGGCGCGGCCAGCCTACGATGAGGTAGGCGTGGCCAGCAGGCTGCGGGAAGCCTTCTGGTACAAGCGGACAGTGGAAGTGCCCGGGCCGAGGCGTGCCGTGGCTATCCTGAAGGTCACGAAGGCCCAGTTTGGGACCAAGGCCTGGGTCAATGGCAGGGACGTGGGGCTGCACTGGGGCTGCTTCACGCCGGGATATTTCGACGTAACCGAAGCCATCAAGTGGGGCGCATCTAACGAGATAGTTATTCGCGTAGGCGCTTATAGAGATGCCGTGCCGACCTGGGTGCCCACCAACACCGACTATGAGCAGTCCAGGTGGATACCGGGGATTTACGATTCGGTGACCCTTACGCTGGCGGACGAAGTATACGTGGCATCGGTGCAGGTGGCGCCTGACATCTCTCGCGGCCTGGCGAAGACAGAAGCTGTTGTCCGAAACGCTGGCGCCGCGGCTAAAGAAGTACCCGTGCGGCTAAGCGTAAGGGAATGGAAGTCGGGAAAGCCAGCGGGGCCAGCCGTCGCGCGAAGGATTACCGTGCCAGCAGGACGGGAAGCGACCGCGAGGATTTCCGTCAAGCTCGACCGCCCGCACCTGTGGTCGCCGGAAGACCCCTTCCTGTACGTGGCGCGCGTCCAGGCAGGCGAGGACTTAGTTGAGGCTCGCTTTGGCATGAGGGAGCTGCGCTTCGACCCGAAGACGGGCCGCGCCCTTCTCAACGGGCAGCCTTATTTCCTTCGCGGGACGAATTTCTGCATGTTCCGCTTTTTCGAGGACCCCATCCGCGGGGACTTGCCGTGGAATCGGGAGTGGGTGCGGCGACTCCTGGAGCTTCCCAGGACGGCTCTTCACTGGAATTCCGCCCGCGTCTGCATTGCCCCCTTTCCCGAGTTCTGGTACGACCTGGCGGACGAGATAGGGTGGCTGCTGCAGGACGAGTTTCCCATCTGGGGTTTTCGCGAGGAATGGAGCCAGGAGGAACTGGAGCGTCAGTTTGCCGAATGGGTGCAGGAGCGGTGGAATCATGCCAGCATAGTGGTTTGGGACGCCTGCAACGAGACGCTGACGCCGCGCACGGGCCAGCTCATTGAGAAGACAAGAAAACTGGACCTTTCTGACCGCCCCTGGGATGACGGGTATTCGAGGCGCCATCGGCCCACGGACCCGATGGAGATTCATCCCTACCTGTTCCTGGGCCAGGCGGTTGAGTGGGACCCTGGAGCGCTTGGAGCCGTGGCCGACCGTGCCATCCGTCTTCTTGACCCGCCCTTCATAATCAACGAGTACGATGCCCTCTGGCTGCAGCGCGAGGGCAGGCCCGCCACGGGCTACCAGGCCTTCTTTGACACGAACCTTGGTCCAAACGTGACTGCCGAGCAGCGCCGGGAGGCCCTAGCGTATCTCGGGGCGGCGCTGACCGAATACTGGCGCGCCCGGCGCGAGGCCGCCGGCGTACAATGGTTCTGCTATCTCACCTATTCCCGGCCCGGCGGCGTCACCAGCGATAACTTTATTGACCTGCACAATCTCATCCTCGAGCCGCACTTCCTTGATTATCTGAGCAATGCCTTCGCGCCGCTGGCCGTAATGATTGACGATTGCCGTGCCTGGGAGACAGCAGGGGCGGAAAAACGCTATGGCCTCATCGTCACCAATGACCTGGACGCAGCCAAGGAAGGCGTGGTGCATTTGGAGTTGGTGGCGCAAGAGGGTGGGCAGACCATAAGTCGTGGCCAAGCACGCTTTCACGTAAAGGCCTTCGGTCAGGTGTCGGTGAGCGTGCCCATTAAGTTCCCAAGCGAGGCCGGGGCATACATGCTGCGGGCGGAGCTGCGGGCGGCCAGTGGCGAGAAAGCGCTAAGTCGGCGGAAAATCCAGTTGCTGACGCCGCAAGAGGCCCGGCGGAGGTATAACCTGGCCGAGGGTAAGCCCGTTGCCGCTTCCAGCGAGGTCACCGATGCCCGCGGCAACTGCCCGGCCCACTTTGTAAACGACGGGAAGTCTTCCACCCGCTGGTCGTCTGAGTTCAGCGACCCCCAGTGGATACAGATTGACCTTGGCGAAGAGCAGACCATCGGCCGGGTAGAACTTACCTGGGAGACCGCCTATGGGAAGTCGTACAGGATAGAAGTCTCGTCCGACGGAGAGAACTGGCGGACGGTCTACGAGACCAGGGACGGTCGCGGGGGCACCGAAAAGATAGTGTTCTCCCCGACTGTGGCCCGATACGTCAGGATGTACGGAGAGCGTCGCGGCACCCAATGGGGCTATTCGCTTTGGGAGATGCGAGTGTTTGAGCCGTGAGGCTTGCCGCTTGGGCGGCATCTGAGCGGCTCTTACCACGAGTCAAGCAGTCTTCCCATAGTCGGCCCTAGCAGACACGTAAAGAGGACCGCCGCAACAACTGGTCTCGGCTTATCCAGAGTAAAGAAAGTTTAGAAGGCCGTGCGCCCGACCTTTTACCCGCAAGCACGTCTGGAGGCCAGAAAAGCGACTTCTGCAACAGTCCCCAAAGGGTTCCTGGAACAGCAAGTGCCTCGCCCAACACCTTGGAAATAGATAGCGTCTCGTGGAAACCCTGGAGGGTAGTTTTCCTCCACCGTCTTACCAGACTTTTCCGCATGGGTCCTGCCCCGCGCGCCGTGGCAAGAAGTAGAAGTACCGGTTGCCGCCACGACCCCGCGAGGGTAGCAATTTTGGCTCACATGGCCCCGCTCGGCTTGCGCTTTAGGCGCAGCTAGCGTGGTTACTGCCTGGCTTCCTGCTGTCGTATGAAAGCCTCGACGTCCGCGCGGAACTTAGCTCCTTCCATTGGTCCCTGTTCGGTGGCAGCCAGGGCGCCGCAAGCGTTGGCCAGGCGGCCAATCTCCTCGAGCGGGAGACCTTCCAATAGGCCACACACAACGCCCGCTGCAAAGCAATCCCCGGCCCCCGTCGGGTCTACCACCTCGACCGGATACGGAGGCAGCCGGAGGGACTGTTCGGGCGTGCATAGCAAACAGCCGTCCGGACCAAGTTTCACGGCGACAATCCTTGCGCCCCTATCGAGGAGCTTTTCGGCGCCAGCCTGGGGGTCGTCTTCGCCGGTAAGGGCCGCAAGCTCGGTCGCGCCGGGTAGCACAAGAGCCGCACGCGCCAAAACTGGCTCGCAGAGGGCGCGGAACTCTTCCAGGCCGCCCATCAGCAACTCAGGACGGAGGTTTGGGTCGAAGGACACGTCGCAGCCGAGGCGGTGAGCGTCTTCGACAGCCTTGTAGCAAACATCTCGCATTCGCGAGGAGGCCGCGAGGGTAGAGCCGCAGATGTGCAGCCACTGCGCCCGCGCCAGATACATCTCCGGGACAGTGGGCAAGGCACCGGAGGCAGCATTGCCCATGTGGAAAATGAATTCCCGAGAACCATCTTTGCGATAAGTTATGAAAGCCACTCCAGTAGACAAATGAGGCATGGCGACCAGCTCGGTAGTCATGACGCCATCGGCTTCAAGGCGGTCAATGATAATGCGTCCGAAAGCGTCTTGGCCTACCGCACCCACGAAAGCCACGCGGTGGCCGAGTCGCGCTACCTGATCAGCGAAAATCGCGGGTGCGCCGCTGGCATAGGGGCCTACAAACTCGCCGACGACCTCGAGAGGTACACCTGCTCCCCGCCGCATGATTTCTACAAGAGCTTCTCCGACGGCTACTACTTCTGGCATGACGTTTCCTCCCGCGATGGCGAAAGTTTGCCCGTTCGTCCTAGCCGCCCCCCTCGGCTCAATAGCACCGGTCGCTAGATAACCCTACCACCCAGCATCCCTCACCTGCCTCCGATGAGCATAAGGCCTGCTCGACGACTTGCTGCCCTTCCGGGCCCATTAGGCCAGTAGATTCGCCGATGGGCCGATAGTTCACCCACCGGCGTAAACCAGCGCCCGCAGCATGGCTTCAGCGTCGCGCCAGTCTATCACTCCATCGGGCTGGCTGACTACTGCCGGCCACGTGCCAACCATGGGTGCCAAATCGCAGGCGGCAGTATAGGTACCCGCTCGTGCCGACTTCCAGCCAGCAATAAAAACGGCCATATCCTGAGCCGTCACTTGCCCATCTCCATCCAGGTCTCCAAACACGGCCCCAGCGATTACCCTGGCTTCCTCACTTTCAATGGGGGCTAGGTCCTCACAGTACGAAACAGCGCGGAAGGTCAGGAGGGTGCCTGCGGGCACGTCCAAAGCCACCGGCAGTACCTGGGTAAGCTCCAAGGTCTTCCCCGGCGCTATGGAGATATCCCGTATGAAGAGGACGTACCCCCGCGGCAGGTCTATCTTGGCGTACTGGCCGGGCGACGCCCCCGCCAGGTTGACGCGGGGGTCAACAACGAGGACGGTGCGGCGATGGTTCAGCGTCTCGCTGGCGGCTGCCGTGAGAGTAACAGTCACCCGGAGGTCACTGCCCGGGCGCACAAACACCGGCGGCTGGAGCCCAATCCGCAAGCGCGCAACGGTAGAAACAGTACTGACCGCCGCCCGGCTGACGTTGTCTTCAGGCGATGCTTCCACGATACCCGGCGGCACTACAAGGGAGCCAGTAAAACGTGCAATGGTGCCAATGGGGGCCTGCATGTACGCCATGAGCGTAAAGGTGACCTCGCGCGAGGCGCCGAGATTGTCAATCAAACTCTGCCAGGTCATCGTGATGCGTGTTTGTTCGTAGCTCCAAGGCCCGCCGCTTGGGGTCCACCAAGAGGGCTTCTCAACGACGAGAGCCGCCTCGCCACGGCGTTGGGCCGGAATGACCTCTGCCGGAGGCCGACCAAAGGTTTTCACGGTAACGCGCAATGCGCAGACAGTATCCTTGGCACATTCCGCCGGCGCCGTGAGTAAAATCTGCAAGTCCAGTTGAGGCTGCACGACCTGGGAGCTGGCGCTCGCCTTCGCAGACTGTGCCTCTGGCGCAGCCGCTACGGCAGCGGCGCCCATGCGCACTGTCCCTGTTGCCCAGTTGCCCGGCGGCGTGAGAGAAACCGTAGCAGTTTGTGTCTGGCCGGGGGCAAGGGTGGGCAGGTATGCAACCTCGACGTACTGGCCACTGCTGACCCAGGGCAGTGATAGCTGAGCCGAAACCTGCCGGGCGTCCTGGGTCCCATGGTTTCCTACGGTCAGGGCTCCCTGGCCGGCCAGGCCCTGATGCAGTCGCGGCGGGACCGACAAAGCACACCAGACCAGGGGACGGCGCCCCGGCCCTGCTTCCCGCCGCCATTCCTCAGTCCGCGACTTGGGACTGACTATTCTCACAGTCAATGTCTCGCCCGATAACTGATATGTGCCACGAATCTCTTCGCCAGGTGCCGTGCCGCCAGGGTCGCGTTCAGTTTCCAGAACCGTCCCGTCGTGCGCCTGCATTTGTCCGAGAAGGGCCCGGTCAACGCCCCCGCGGTCACTGTAGCGCAAGTACGCGCCGCCAAGGTCCACCCTGAGCGTCTCTGTCCACGTGGGAGAAACCAGGCCGCTGCCTTCGTCTATCCGCGAGAGCTTCCACACCCCAGACAATGAAGGCTCGATCAGGCCCTGGGCGTCCAACAAGAGCCAGGAAGTGGTTGTCTGCTGGTCGCAGGGCAGAAGGGGTGCCAGGGTGAGACGGCCGCCAGTGACAGAGTACTGATACGCTACTGTGCCAGGGGTCTTGTCTGCTGAGGCTGTGGTGTAAGAGATAACCAGCGTGTTGGCGTCCGTGACCACTTTCCCCTGGCGCCACGAGCCCGTTGCATCCAGACGCTCGTAGCGGGTCCGGCCGTCAAGCGAGATGTTCAAGGTCTCGCTGGTCATAGCTGTGCCTTGAACACGTCCCCACAGGCCTATCAGATTCGGATCGAAGTAGGCCTTCAGTTTTATCTGCCCAACCTTCGTGGCCGGCAGGTTACTGCCGGCGACCCAAAGGTCAGCCGTGCCGGGGCTGGCAGCCGACGTGTCAAACTGGGCCACAGCGCTGCCCGGGTCATGCCACACGATGCGGCCGGCCAAGGTGCCGGTGGGGAGACTCAGCCATGCTTCCAGGTCGGCCGGCAAGGCTTCGCCCCGGATGGTCACCTGAGCGCCAGTCACCAGCGGCAGCAAGGGCGGCCCAAACTCGGTCACGGTCGCCGCAGGCGCAGCCTGCTTGAAGACAACGATGCGCGAGTTGGCCGTGTCGGCCACGTACAGCTTGCCAGAGCTCACGAAGATACTGCCCCTTGGTCCCAGCGGGCCAGCGACGGGAGGCAATTGGCTGGTAGAGTCAACAGGCGTCCCAAACTCGTCGAGGACCAGCACCCGCCCGTCCGAGCAGTAGGCAAAAACCGCGCCGTCGTCTGTGGCGCACAGGTCGCTTATGGCAGTCGGCAGATTCCAGCGGCGCAGGAAGGTGCCGGTCGTGTTGAACACCATGACGCGCCCGGCAGAGAGGTCGTCCTCCGCAGTGAATACCCGGCCGCCGCCGACAGCTATAGCCTTTGGCTGGAATTGCTTGGTGGGCGGCTCACCGGCTCCACCCCAAGAACGCAGGAACGTCCCGTTGGCCGAGAATACCTGGACGCGGTTATTCAAGGTGTCAGCGACATACACCTCGCCCGTCGGCCCTACGGCCACATCTGACGGACCGGCTAGTTGGCCTCGGCCGGCCCCCCAGGCGCCCCACTGGCCAATAAGCGTGCCGTCCGCTGCCAGCACCAGGAGTCCCCCGAGACTGGTGTTTGTGGGCTGGTCGGCGTTGACGACAACATAGCGGCCGTCGGGCAAGGCCGTAATTGGCCCTGGCCTGGCCGGCAGGGCAACCGCGCCGGCAGCCGAACCACTGGCCGACAAAAAGCTCACGCGCCAGTTGTCAGTATCGCTCACCACAAAGCGCCCGTCGGATGTAACGAGGAGTCCGGTCGGGTGCCACAGCGCGTCGGGCGGCCCAGGTGTCTGCTGGTATGTGGCCGTTATGGACAGCTCCGGGTCGAAAAGATATACGTGGCCCGGGCGGTCGCCAGCGGGGTACATGCCGTAGATGGCCCATTGGTCGCGCGTGAACTCCATGAGCCGCAGCCACGGCTCCCGAGCGATGGTGGCTACGTCCGGCCGCTGCCGTTCTACTGCGCCCGTGAGGCTCATGCGCAGGAGGGTCAGACTGCCCGGACTGCTCCCTGGCACCAGGGCGAAGAACCTGGACTCCCCGCCTGTGTAGGCAAGGCTACGGGAACAATACCACAACGGCGGCAGAGGCCCTTCATCCCGGAGCTGATACGCGCCGACGAACCCCCCGGACAAGGTCCTTTGCTCAATCCAGGACTTGCCCTGGACGCCGTCGCCCTGGTAGGCATACACAAACACTGCGGCGCCCGTGACGAAGAAGTCGAAGATCCAGTCCCAACGTCCCGGGCTGGAAGCCGACGAGGAAATGGTGGAAAGCAAATAGCCGTCGAAATTGAATTTGCGAAGGCGCGACTGGCGTGACTGGAAGTCATAACAGGCAGCCCATAGTCCATCGGCACTGGCCATCTTGCACACCAGTTCCCCACCAGGCGGCCGGAGCATGTAGCGGAATCCGCCCTGGTCGCCATATACCTTGATGAGACCGTCATAAGCGTCTGCGACGGCGACGTAGTTAGAGCCACCAGTGGTGCACAGGGGATCATAGATGGGGCGCGGGCTTGTGGCCGCTCCGTCAATCACGCGTACGATGCCGCCGTCGAGCGTGTAGCGAAGGATACCTTCGGGCGTCACCGCCCAATCTAGGCCGATCGAGTGACCGGTGCCAACCACGTTGATAATAGGCAGCACGCGGCCAGGGCCAGCAAGGGTAGCTTCATACTGCCAGGCCGCCGACGCCGGTACGGTCAAAGCCCCGCCGCCAGCCGCCAAGACACCAACAACCCAGGCCCAGGCCGCCGGTTTAGCCACTGGGTTGTCGAGCCGAAGCATGCAGCGTCGGACCTCCGCTCGCGCAGCTATCTGCACTGGCGAGTTTCGCTACCGGATGGTAGACTCCTATCCGCCTTCGCAGAAGGGGTTTTAGGGATGAGCGAGAGCCAGTTGGAGCTTTGCGCTCGTGCGATTGCTGAACGGCTGGGACCGGAAAGTGCTGTAGTGGTGCTCACCGGCGCGGGACTGTCGGCAGAGACAGGGCTGCCGACTTTTCGCGGCGCGGGTGGATTGCTAAATGCTCCAGAGCTGCTCGAAGCTTTCACCGCCGACCTGCTGCAGCGTGCTCCTCGCCTTTGGTGGGAGGTCTTCCAGCGTCTGCGAGAACTGCTCAGCGAGGTGCGTCCCAGTCCGGCGCATATTGCTCTGTCGGACCTTGAGGCACTGCTGCGTCCTCACCTGCGCTTGGTCATTATCACCCAGAATGTTGACGGCCTGCACCAGGCTGCGGGCAATCGGCGCGTATTGGAGCTGCATGGTAGCGCGCGCCGCTATTATTGCACCTGCTGCGGTCGAGCGCACAGTTTTTTGCCAGAGCATCTCGTCGAGTTACCGCCGCGGTGCGCGTGCGGCGGTGTGATCCGCCCGGCGGTCGTTCTTTTCGGGGAGGTCACCCCGGAGGAAGTCTGGCAAGAGGCTTACGCAGCAGCCCAGCGGGCGTCGGTGATGCTGGTGGTTGGCACGTCGCTGCAGGTCGAACCGGCTGCCTCACTGCCCGCCGTGGCGTTGTATAACCGTGCTCTCGTCATCGAGATCAACCCCGAGACCACTCCGCTCAGTGGCGCCGCGAGGTTTTCCTTCCGCGCTTTCGCCAGCCATCTGCTGCCCCTGCTGGTGGAGCGCCTGCGAGGCCTGCTGCGCCAGAAGATGGCCTCCTAGCGGTGGATCTAAAGGTCCTCTGCGCAGTCTGACTCAGCCTGCAGCCGCCTGGAAGGCTGTTGCAAAGGCTGATGCAGGCCGGTCCACAGTCGGGGGAGTACAGAAAGCGGGGGGCCGAGGTTTTACCTGCGTTCTAGCTAGCCACTGTTATGGCGACTTTTGTAACGCTCCCTCGGAGTGGGATTACTACCAGGCCATCGCTCTCGGCTCTGCCTTGTGGGACACACTGCAGCCGGGACTTTCGATTTTCGTCCGTGCCAGCGAGGCGACGGGAAATAGACTCGTCTCCGCTGCCGACGAAGGCAGGCTGGACCCGTTGAAGTTGTCTTGTCCTCAGCAGTAAAGGAAGGGACCTTGATGATCCTGCAGGGCTGCGCGATGAGCGGCTTCCTCAGCCTGTCGGAGCAGCTCTGCCTCATCCGGGCCGTCGAGATTCCATCCACTCACCCCAAATCTGACCTTATACCTTGAAGCCTGCGTTTCCTGGCAGGAAACCATCTGGTCGAGGCGTATGGCAGCTAACAGGGCATTGCGTTTAGTCGTGTGGGGCATAAGGATGGCGAGGCGAGCTGGTCCCAGCCGCGCACAGGTGTCGGTGCGCCGGGAATTAGCAGCTATCATCTGGCCTATTTCCCTCAGCGCGGCGTCCAGGTGGTGTGGGTCTTCAACCGGCTCCACGTCAATCACTACAAGTGCCAGTTCCGCCCCGTAAGATGCTGCACGAAGGGCCTCGCGCTGGAGCTGTTCGTGGAAATAGGCCGCGTTGTACAGGCCCGTGGTCGGGTCGAGAAGGCCCAGGCACTGGCTTGGTTTAGCGGTCGCGAGATGTACGAGAGTAGGGCCTGCGGCGGTGACGGTGGCAGCAGCCCAATCCCAGTCGGCTTCTGCTCCGTTGGCAAGGCTTCCCAGCCGCATAAGTGCCTGCAGCTGCCCTCCGAGTCGAATCTCATGTGTCCGGAACACGTTCCAGGCATCGGCTGTAGGCTCTGGCCGGGTGTACGCAGTCTGCACGGGATAAATTCGGGACGCCGGCCGAAGGCACAAAGCATCGGGCACCATGTGGCGAAAATACTCGGCGAGCCCGGCCATGTGTTGCTGTATCACCGCTCCACGTACCGGCAGGTAAGAATACAGATAACCGTGCCAGATATCGCGGTCACATGCGAAAAGCCACGCATCCAGGCCGTGCTCCATGCCGGCCTCACAGAGCAT
>JANZZA010000248.1 GCA_026419655.1 Armatimonadota bacterium
AGGTCAGCGGTCTGGAAAACGTGCCCCGCGAGGGCGGAGCCATCATAGCCCCCAACCACAACAGTCCCCTGGACCCGCCTTATGTTGGCGCAGCCCTGCCGCGGCCCACGTATTTCATGGCCAAACGAGAACTCTTCGAGGTGCCCATTTTCGGCTGGCTCATCTACAACGTATTCGCCTACCCCGTCGAGCGCGGCACCCCAGACCGTTTTGCCATACGCAAGGCCATAGAGCTGGTATCCGCTGGCCATCTCGTGCTCATATTCCCGGAGGGTACTCGTAGCCCTGACGGCACCATCCAGGAAGGAGAACTAGGCCCGGCCATGGTGGCCGCCAGAGCTGGCGTGCCAATTATCCCCTGTGCCGTATCGGGCACCAGGCGGATATTGCCCCCGGGGGCCAAGTGGCCCCGTCGCGCCCGCACCTACGTGGCCTTTGGCGAGCCCGTCTACGTCGAAGCTCATGGTCGCGACCGCGTCACGCGCGCCGTGCTGGAAGCCGCCACCCACGAGTTGATGCAACGTCTTCGGGTCCTCCATGCTCAACTGGAAGCAAAGCGGCAGGAGAGCTGAGGAAAGCTGCCGACAGGCGTCTCGCCGTGGAGTTGGTGTGTCAACCTCACCGACTCCATCTCCAGCCCGGCTTGCCGAAGATTACCCCGCAGGCTGCTACCGCCACCGCGCAGCCAGCAAACCATACGACCAGCGTCGGCCCGGCAAACATAAGCAAGCCGCGCAGCCCCGGCAACCTGCCGAAGAGCACCCACGGCAGACGTTGCCTCATGGAGACCACCAAAGCCAGGGCGAGCAGGTAGGTTGCCGCGATCAGAATGCCTTCCCAGCGATAGATTGCCGAAGGCCTCCCGCTTAGCTGAAGACCTGCGGGCACTCGCCCGGCAAAAGCTACCCTGAGTGCATTGCGCAGGACGCTTCCCTCAGCGCCCTGACACCTAATGACCGCCTTCCAGTCTTCGTACTCGCGGAACCAGCGGTAACATGAGGCCGCGGTCCAGCACGTGCTAGCCGCAATAAGACCCAGGGAAAGTAAGAGCACATGAGCGATAACTATGAGGCCAGCGAGCTGCCGACTGGGCTCAATATCCGCCAGGGCCGCGGTCAGCCTGGTGCCAGCGGTCGCCAGGAACCACACTATCGCTGCCGCTGCATAGAAATGCCCAAACCATGCAAAACATCGGAGCCGGGTGGCCGCGTGGAGGCGGCGATTTACCACAGCCGCCCATATCCACAGCGCCTGAAACGCCGCTACTGCTGAGACAAAGGCCACAGGCTTCATAAGATGACTGTTCCAAAACTGACCCCTAAGCAAGCTGACTTCCCTGGCGACTACAACCCTGGGGGCAGCAAGGACAAGGCCTTGTGCGCCCTCAGCCTGACAAAGGCGTTCTGCGGCAGTCTCATAGGAGACCGTTGCAAAAGTTGCCCTCCCGCCCCCGACACAATCGCAGCTAAAAGATCGAGTTCACGGCGTTGTTCGCTTTCTTTACCCTGGACAAGCTCACACCGGCTCTTGCAACACTCTCCATAAGAAATACTTTCGGCCCTGGAAATGGCGCCCGCCCAAGCAGGCCAGGACAACCTTAGCTGCACCGAAGCTCAGACAGGGCTTCACGACTCGCCCGCTCGATAAGCGCAAGCTCGGTGCTGTACGCCAGGAAGCGTGCGCCTCGGTCCAGCCATTTGCGGGCGCCTGCAACATCGAAGACGTGCATGCCGGGCGCCACGCCGTGCTCCCTGGCCGTCTCGAAAATCGCATCCATTGCCGCCACGACGTCAGGATGGTCAAGCTCGCCGGGCCGGCCCAGGCTCAGGGAGAGGTCATACGGCCCGATGAAGAGTGCGTCCACCCCTCTCACCGAGAGGATTTTGTGGCGGTTTTCCAGGCCCTGGCGGGTCTCTATCTGGACTGCCAGCAGGAGGTTCTCGTTAGCCCAGCGGACAAGCTCACCCGCGTCAGGTCGCTCGTAGTCTGTGTGAGGGCCAGTGCCAGCCAGGCCCCGCACGCCCTCGGGTGGGTATTTGATGGCGCGGACTATGGCGGCGGTCTCGTCGGCAGTCTCGACGCGCGGGACCAATATTCCAGCGGCGCCAAGGTCAAGATAGCGGGTTAGCCACTGGCCCTCGAAGGCCGGCGCACGCACGACTATCGGCAGACCAACGTCACGCCCGGCCCGGCACATCCAGGCCACCGTCTCCACGCCCGCCATGTTGTGCTCAGTGTCAATGATGACGAAATCGTAGCCGGCGTTCTTGGCTATGCGACAGGCTGCCGGCGTCAACATCTCACAATACATAATGCCAAAGCACGTCTCGCCGGCCTTCAGGCGACCTTTCAGCGATAACTTATCGAACATCTTCTGTCCCCCTTGGGCGCATTGGCAGGCTGCGTTCGCTTGGCCCCGAGAAATCTCCTTTGTCCCCTCGCATGCACCTGGAAAACGTCACTAAACATTCTCTCCGCGGGAAAGCCTTTGGAGGCTGTTGCATAACAGGCATTTTTCGCTATGGGATTGGCATGGCACGGCTAGGAGAGTGGCCAGGGATTAATTCGGATACAGTAGCTGCCGACAGTACAGTGGCTTTCTGATGTGTTCTTCCCTCTGGTTTTGTCAACCTTCCCCGACTCAGGGGAGTATTCGCTCTTCTAAGTAAAATATTGCAAAACTCTCCAGGATTATAGCATGCGGTGAGTTGTCAAGAGTTGCCGGGAGAGAAAGGGATTCCCTCGACAGACCCGGCGTGCTAGACCAGGTAAGGGGACAAGCAGTAGCCAGTGCCTGGAGGGGCGGGGACCCTGCGAGGCAAGCGAGACGAGCAGTTGACTTCTGGCGGTCTTGCTTATGCCCGTGTTCCCCAGGACCATCCCTTGGCCCTGATTGAATAGGCTGGGCATTTCGGTTTCGCGGACCAGATTGTGACAGAGACCTGTCCCAGGGCGGGCTAGCGCAGCCACGACCTGTCTGCTTCCGGGGGTGCGTGTACCTGTCCCCGGGCCGGAACGCCTCACCGGCTGCTGCGCAGGCCGGCCTGGGTATGACCCGGAGGAGACTGTTGCAAAAGTCGCTTTCCGGCCTCCCGGGCGTGTTTATAGGTCCAAGGTCGGGCCGCTCAGTTGTACAGCTCCTTCGCTTCAGGCCGGCTAACTCAGGTTTTGCAACAGTCACCGGAGGTACTGTCTCGGATGCTGTTTTTTAGTTTATTTGTGACTGCTGAAAAACTGGACACAGCCGAAATTCTCTCCCACGATTTGCACAACTCTGCCCGGCGAAGATTGCACTGATCAGAGCCGGCAAGACTGGCAGATGTCGGTTTTTCAGCAGTCACGTTTATTTGGCAAATTGGTCGGACCGGCCGTGCGAGGCCTGCGTGAGCGATAGGTTGGCTGCGAGATGGTTTGTAGGCCTGCACTCTTACGCCGACTCGGGTTGTGACTACCGCAAGCCGATGTAATAATGAGACCGCGGCGTTTTTGCTGGCTGTGACTGCACCCTGTGGGGAGCCGTGCTCCTGGAGGAATCCAGATGTTGGACCGGCGATTGCTTCGCGACAACCCGGAAATCCTTAGGCAGGCCCTTGCTAACCGGGGCTATCAGTTTGACCTGGATGCCCTCATTGCGCTGGACGAGGAACGGCGGAGCTGCATAGAACGAGCCCAGGCCCTTCGCGAGCGGCGCAATGCGCTTTCCGAGGAGGTTGGGCGAATAATCCGCGAGGGCGGCGACCCGGAGCCAACTAAGGCCGAGGTGGCCAAGCTGAAGGCAGACCTGGACCTGCTGGAAGAGAAGGAGCGCGAGCTTGAGGCCGAGTTTGA
This sequence comes from Armatimonadota bacterium, assembly GCA_026419655.1. GTDB lineage: Bacteria > Armatimonadota > Zipacnadia > Zipacnadales > FEN-943 > JANZZA01. The sequence continues at coordinate 3,829 of JANZZA010000248.1, forward strand.
GCGGCGCTGGGCGGAAGTGCCAAATGTGCCAAAGCCCGAGGTCCCCATCGGTGCGGGGCCCGAAGACAACGTTATCATTCACGAGCGCGGCGAGAAGCGCGCTTTTGATTTCGAGCCGCAGCCTCATTGGGAAATAGCCACGCGGCTTGGAATAATTGAATGGGACCGGGCTGCGAGGATGAGCGCTGCTCGCTTTGTCGTGAACCTTGGTCCTGGTGCGGCCCTGGAACGTGCTCTCATAAACTTCATGCTCGACACCCACACCCGTAAGCACGGCTACATTGAGGTCTTTCCACCGTTCCTTGCCTGCCGGCGCTCGATGTTTGGCTGCGGGATGCTGCCGAAATTCGAAGAAGACATGTTTAAGACCGCCGAGGGCCTGTATCTGATCCCGACCGGCGAGGTGCCCCTGACCAACATGCACCAGGACGAGATTCTCAAAGCCGAAGACTTGCCGCGGTGCTACACTACCTACACGGCATGTTTTCGGGCTGAAGCAGGGGCTGCTGGCCAGGAAAGTCGTGGTCTCATCCGACTCCACCAGTTCCACAAGGTAGAGCTGATGAAATTCACCACGCCTGACCAGGCCGACGCAGAGCTTGAGAAGCTCACGGCCAACGCCGAGGCCATCCTGGACGCTTTGGGGCTTCCCTACCGGCGGGTCTTGTTGTGCACTGGCGACCTGGGCTTCTCTTCTTGCCGCACTTATGACCTCGAGGCGTGGATGCCCGGCATGGGCAAGTGGCTTGAGGTAAGCTCCTGCAGCCAGTTTGGCGACTTTCAGGCCCGGCGCGTGAATACTCGCTATCGCACGGAGCCGAAAGCCAAGCCCATTTTTGTCCACACCATGAATGGCTCAGGCCTGGCCTGTGGGCGTACTCTTGCAGCCATCTTGGAGAACTACCAGAACGCCGACGGGACGGTGACCATACCTGAGGTGCTGCGGCCGTACATGGGTGGAGAGGCTGTAATATATCCGCCGAGCGTGAGAGACTGACAATAGCTGGTCGGTGCCGCCGCCTTTTGCAACACCGGCGTTGCCTTTCCTCTAGGCCGTGGCGGCTTACCTCTCGCCGAGGGGTCTTCGCGGGAAGGGCGACGCGAAGAAGTGAGCCTAAGCCCCCTATGGTTCTTTGCTTGACGGCTGATGACTGCTGTGGTATTCATGGCGGCGGTCGGGGCGTGGCGCAGCGGCTAGCGCGCGCGGTTCGGGACCGCGAGGTCGGCAGTTCAAATCTGCCCGCCCCGACCATTTTGTTGCACACCTAGGCTCCGCTCCGAGCACCGATGGCATCTGGCGGCTTACCCTAATGGTATTGCCCTCGACAGAAAAACTTCTTTGCGACCTTGTAGCCCTGCCCTCGGTAAACCCCGAGGGCGGGCCGGCCGACCCTGCTTACTCCGGAGAACAACGGGTCGCGGAATACCTTGCGGATTTCTGGCGTTGCCACCGGATTGATTTTGAACGCTATGAAGTTTTGCCTGGTCGAGAGAATGTGATAGCCCGCGTGGAGGTGCCTGGCCGACCTGTGCTCTTGCTGGAAGGCCATATGGACACCATCCCACCGCATCCCGAGGATACGGCGCCCTTCACGCCTCGTATCCAGGGCGAGCGTCTTTACGGCCTTGGGGCCTGCGATGCGAAGGCGTCCCTGGCGGCGATGATGTGGGCGGTTGCTTCCGCGGCCCGTGACGGTGCCCTCTCGTGCTCCGTGATTATGGCTGCCACGGTGGATGAGGAACACAGCTTCTGCGGAGCAACTGCTCTCATCAACCGGGGCCTGCGCGCAGACGAGGCTATCGTCGGCGAGCCGACCGGTCTTCAAGTGGTGGTGGCCCACAAGGGGGCAATTCGCTGGCGCCTTGTCACCCATGGCCGGGCCGGCCATTCCTCGGCGCCGATTTCTTCGCATAATGCCATTTACCGCATGGCCCGCCTTGTCGAAGCTCTGCAGGCCTATGCAACCGTACTGGAAGCTGTGCCGCCCCACCCCCTTGTCGGCACGCCGTCCCTCAGCGTCGGTACCATCGCCGGCGGCACCCGTGTCAATGTCGTGCCAGACCGCTGCCAGATTACCGTTGACCGCCGCCTGGTTCCCGGCGAGGCCTTTGACGAAGCAGAGGCCGACTTGTGCCGGTTCCTTCGCCGGGTGCTGGGCGAGGATTTTCACTACGAAAGCCAGGTTCTTCTACGCGACCCGCCGCTGGAGCCCGACTCGAACCGAGGTGCAGCCGCGCGGGTGACACAGGCTGCCAGGAAAGCCGGTGTAGAAGCCAACGCTATAGGCCTGCCGTATTGCACCAACGCCTCGAAATACGCCGCGTCAGGGGTTGCGTCGGTAGTCTTTGGCCCCGGCGAACCAGCCCAGGCCCATGCTGCTGAAGAGTGGGTTGCTCTTCCGAGCGTGCAAGCTGCGGCTTCTATTTACCGCCATTGCATCGCCCAATGGACCTGATCGGCTCCGCCCCGCAGTTATCGGGCGAGGTTTTTCTTTCCTGCTTTATCTGTCTTATCGCCGTATTGAGACCCCACTGCCGCAGGTAGCGGTGGCCCTTGCCCCATCTGGCACGCAGGTTGCAGCCGTGTAAACAACAGGCCAACGTTGTCTCAG
>JANZZA010000271.1 GCA_026419655.1 Armatimonadota bacterium
CTTACTGCCTGGCCCTTCCATCCTGTTGGCTACGCGGTCGCGGGCACAATCAGCATGGGCAACCAGTGGTTCCCCTTCCTGATTGCCTGGGCGTGCAAGAGCCTCGTTTTGCGCTATGGCGGCCCAAAGCTGTACCGCCGAACCGTGCCCTTCTTCATTGGCCTCGTCGTGGGCGACTTCATTAACGGCGGCCTGTACACCTTTATCTCCTGCTTCTCGGCCACGATGAAGGTCTACCCAATTAACTGGTGACGAGCGTTATCAGCGGCCCTGGGCTTGCGAGTGCAGCAAAACGCGAGGGAAAAACCTGAGGAGGCGGACTGGGGGACAATGCCTTTCAAAGGCGACTGTTGCAAGACTCGTCCAGCCATAGCTGTCAGTCCATGTACGGCGCAGGCTTGCATATTTACGACGTTATATCGGGTGGGCGCGAGCCACTACTGCGAAAATGGTTTAGCAAGAGTTACCGAACGGTGTCCTCCAAGAGGTTTTGCAACAGTCATCAAAGGGTGCCTCAAAAGAAAACCTGTCCACCATCGCTTCCGACTGTTCACCCTGGAGCCGCAAGGAGGGTTCTTTGCTGGCCGAACAGTTTCCTTGGCCAGTGGGCCGGGAGCTAGACCTCGTCGTATATGAGGGGCGGGGCTTCGTCGGGTTCGATCGGGGCCTCTCCGCGCAGCCGGGCAGCCAGGCGAGTGAGCCGCTCTCTTTCCGGGGCTGTGCGGATGGCCTTCCAAAGGCCCTTGCGGTCGCCGATGAGGATAGCCATGCCCTGCGCCCTTGTGAGGGCGGTATACAGAAGATTGCGCCTGAGCATAATGTAGTGACTGGAATGGACGAGCATGACTACGGCCGGGTATTCGCTGCCCTGGCTTTTGTGGACAGTTAGGGCATAGGCAAGCTCGAGCTCACCAAGTTCATCAGGCTGGTACTCGATTTCACCGATGGCGAAGGCCACGGTGGTACAGCCGTCGGGGCCTATGTGAGCGATGTGGCCGATTTCGCCGTTGAAGACGCCCTTGTCGTAATTGTTGGCTGTCTGGAGCACGCGGTCGCCCAGGCGGAAGATGGTCTGGCCGCGGCGCACTTCGGGCCTGCGGGGGCCAGGAGGGTTGAGCAACTCCTGCAGGCGGGCGTTGAGACTGTCAACGCCTAGAGGCCCACGGCGCATCGGGCTCAGCACCTGAACTTCCTCCGGCTGGAAGCCAGCCCTGGGCAGGCTGCGCGTCACGGCGTTGGCAAGCTTCGCGAAAGCTATCTCGTACTGGTCGGCCACGGTGGCCGGCGAAAGCCCTGCGCGGGCGGCCTTCTCCGCTTCCCGGCGTTGCTCGGCCTCTACGTCTACCCAGAGCATGTCTTCGCCCCGCCACCGCTCGCGCGTCGGCAATAGCATGCCCTCTCCCCGCAAAAGGGCGTGGGCATTGCGCACGATCAGGCTTCGCTCGGCCTGGCGGTAGATTTTCGTCAGCCGCGTCACAGGCACTGCCTGACTACCGACGATTTCCGCAAAGAAAGCCCCTGGCCCAACCGGCGGGAGCTGGTCGGCGTCGCCCACCAGGAGCAAAGTCGTCCCCGGCTTCAGGGCTTCCAAAAGGCTCCACGCGAGAGTCATGTCCACCATTGAACTTTCGTCTACGATCACAAGGTCATACGGCAGGGGGTCAGTTGGGCCGTGGGCGAAGCCGCCACCAGGCTGGTACTTGAGCAGCCGGTGGATGGTTGAGGCTTCGTGGTCGGCGACCTCCTCCAGGCGCTTGGCTGCTCGCCCCGTCGGGGCGGCCAGGGCCACGCTCCTGCCCGACCGCGTCCAGACCCAGACAACCGCTCGCGTGAGGGTCGTCTTGCCCGTACCCGGTCCGCCCGTCACAACGGTTACCGGCTGGCGCGTGGTAGCCAGTACGGCGGCCCGTTGCTCGTCGTTTAGCTCGACACCAGCGAAAGCTTCAAAGTGTGCAAGAAGGTGCTGGGCCTGCCTGAGATCAGGCGCCCTGGTGGCCCTGGTGGCCGCCAGGGACCGCAGGAGCCAGGCCACGCGCTTTTCGCAGCTTAGCAGCCCCGGCAGGTAGATAGCCTCCTCGCCGCCTCCCGACCTCTCCACAGCCACCGTTTTTTCTTCAGCCAGCCTGCGGAGCTGTTCCTCCACGAGACCAGGGGAGTGGCCAACCAGCTTCGCGGCACTTTGTACCAGGGCCTCGCGCTCGAGGTACATGTGGCCCTCGCCAACGGCTTCGCGCAGGACGTGAACCAGCGCGGCCTGAAAACGCTCCGGGTCATCCTCGCTGAGGCCGGCTTTGCGGGCGATGCGGTCGGCTGTGAGAAAGCCCACGCCGCGCACGTCCATGGCCAGGCGGTAGGGCCGGCGCTCGATGACCTCGATCGCCCGCGGCCCGTAAAGCTTGGAGACACGCCGCGCGAGGGAGGGGCTAAGGCCCTTGGACCGCAAGACGGCCATCAGCTCGTGGACATGGCGATGTTCGGCCCAGGCGTCAGCTATGGTGGCGGCTTTGACCGGCCCGATGCCGCGCACTTGCCTAAGCGTCTCCTCGCCTTCGTCAAGGGCCTCAAAGGTGCGCTCGCCGAAGTGCTCAATGATGCGGCGGGCAAGTTCCGGCCCGACGCCAGGCAAGGCATCAGCCAGGTAGGCAGCCAGGCCCTCTGCCGTTGCTGAGCGCAGCAGCTCGTAGTCTTCGAAACGAAACTGGCGACCGTATTTGGCATGGACTTCCCAGCGCCCTCGCAGGCGCACCTTCTCTCCAGGCATTGGCGCGGACATTTCCCCGACGGCCGTGACTTCCTCGCCGTTCGCCGCGACGCGCAAAACCACATACCCGCTCTCCAGCGACTGGTAAACCACCCGCGAAATCGTGGCGTCCAGAACCTCGGCGGCTGCGCCAGGCAATAACTGCGACATGTCGCGCTGATTCTGGAGCACCGCGGCTTCCCATGGCAACCGCGCTTGTCGCGCTCGCCCCAAGTGGCAAGGCAGGGCTTCAGCCAGAAAATCGCAGGAGCACACGGAGCCCGGTAAGTATTCGGTTTTCTAAGGAGACCGTTGCAAAACCTTGTTTTCACGGGCGATCCGCTTCTTCGGAGTATGACTCGCCGGCATAAATGTGTGCCGTTGACGGATTGGGGGCCGCGTCCAGGTGAGTTTTGCAACAGTCTCCTAAGGAGACTATTGCAAAAGTTTCTCAGCGCCTCGGAGATGCGCTTCGAGGTAAAAGGTGGGACACACGACTGTATACACTTTTGTGGCCCTGTATAAGCCAACACGGGTTTTGGTATAGACCACCAAGCGGATTCTCCGGGCCTTACTCTTTCCTGCCTGAAACAAAACCCTGAGTAAACTGAATACTCCCACGGCGGCACCATACCTGCCCATTTCCCGGGCTGCCGTGTATACTGCAC
>JANZZA010000291.1 GCA_026419655.1 Armatimonadota bacterium
AATAACCGGCTCATCGAGGCCGCCCGGCGTCTGGGAGCCAAGGGCGCCAAGCTTTCCGGCGCGGGCCGCGGTGGTACCATCATCGCCCTCCACGAAGACCCCGACTGGCTGGGCGCTCGGCTGCTGGAAGAAGGCGCAGCCCGACTTATCCGCCTCCAGCCATCGCCAGGCCTGACCGTCACGCGGCTGGATGGCTGAGGCCTGCACGCCCGGTATCACCGCGCAGTTGGGATTGGGTCCCTCTGGGGGCCAGTGGTTCTTATCACCGGGCGCGGCTCGATGCTCCGCAGCCATGTTGGGCTGACGTCCCTCAGCCGCACGTTAAGCAGGGCTGTCTCGCCGGGCAACATGCGCAGGAAAATCAACTGTCGTCCGAGCTTGCGGGCATCCTCGGGGAATCGGAAGGGCATGGTATGAGTGCGTAGTGGCTCGCAAGCCGGGGCAAATCGAACCAGGTTAGCCTCGAAGGGTGCCGCCCACACCTCGCAGGCAATCTCCAGCGTGTAGCCGCTGGAATTGGAGACCGCGAGGGTGCCCTCGCTGCCGCGCACAAAGACCTTGTACGTTACTGGCCTCGAGCTCGCCGTGCTGGCGAAGTCGGTTTCGCATGGCGAGGCCAGAGGCACAGCGGCGGACAGTTCGCGCATCACATCCAGCCAAAGGGGCAGTCCGCTGTCCTGCGGAGGGGCCAGAATCGCTGTGGCGCCAGCATAAGCCAGAGACGCTGCCGCCCGACACCAGACCGCCAGTTCTGGCCCCCGGGTTGTTCCGGCACCGGCCGGCGCAGGCAGCCCGGCCCATATGATGGGCAGGGCTGCGCCCGCTTGTGTTAGCTGGCGGCGCAGGGGCCCGGCGTCCACGGCCCGGTCAACCCAGCGCCAGAAAATCACTGACTCAGGCTTCACGCCTGTTATCTGCGCCTCAACTACTGCCACTTCGGGTAAAGTTGGCGGGACGGCTGCTATACACGCCAGCCGCTCAGCACACGACTGAACGGCGGGGAGGGCAGACTCGTCGGCCATCATGCCCTCTTCGGACAGCCGCGTCGGGAGTGGGCCGGCAGCCAGCATCCATCCTGCTGCCCTGACGGCGTCCGAGGCTGAAAGGGTCTGTGTTTGTTCTGCCCAGGCGCCCGGTTCTCCCCAGATGCAGGCTATTCGGCACCAGCCTGCTGCTCCGTCTTGCGCCAGGGCAATCAATTCGTCAGCCGTGCCATAGGCTAGACCTTCGGGACCTAGGCGGGGCGGCCCGACTGACTGCCACAGTCGCGCCGGCGCCATCACGATGCTAACCGGCTGCGTAAGTGCCTCAGCCAGCTCTTGGGCAGAAGCTTGGGGCCCCAAAAACAGACCAAAGGCGGGATAACTCGGCAGGGCCTTAACGCGGACGGGTAGCGATGCCTGCTGGCCGCTGGCCTCGAAGGTGAGTTTCACCCAGGTTTCCCCGGCCCAAAAGCTTGCGAACTCAGGCCGCAATGTAAAGGGCTGCCGGGGTGGGACAGGGACCGTAGTGTGCGGGACCCAGGCCCACGGCGGCCCTTCCAACATGGTGGTAAGGCTCACGTCGTTCTCGGCGCTGTTGATAGCTTCGGCTTTGGTCTCGTCCCGGAGGCCCCGAAGCACCTCGACGGTCGGCGGCACGACAATCTGCAGGCTGCCGGGCGTGACCTTCAGCATCTGCCGGCCGGCGGCGGTGAGTACACGGGCGTCAAGGAGGCCGTAAGGTTGCCAGTCGGGCTGCAGTGGTCCTGTAGTCTTTGCTGGTGTCCAGAGCTGCTCGATTTTCGGCCGCGGGGCTGCGACTGTGGAGGGGGGGCCAAGCAGCCAGCGGTCGCCCGGCGTGGCTCCGACGTATACGCTTGCCCCCGCAGGGCGCGTCACCACAAGCTCGAAATTGCGCGTGGTCTCATCGGCAGGCACGTCGAGAGCAGGCCAGGCATCTTCGGGGCCGGTGCCCACCAAAAGCGGCCCAGTACCGCTCACGCGCCGCGCGCGAAACCGTACCAGCAAACGTGCGCTGTCGCCAAGAGCATCGCTGCCAGCCAACCAACCGGCCGGCCCCACAATCTCAACGCCCCCGCCAAAGTCGGCCGCCTTCTCAGCTTGACCACCTTCCCCGGCCACAGGCTGCCATCCGGCGGCCAGGCACGATGCTGGCCAGGCAGCTACAAGCCACGCCGCTACTGTAAAGCTGAGCAAACCCGACAAACTTGTCCTCATTGCCGCAACTCTTGCCAGATGTCACCGACTCCTGCCCGCTCCGCCATCGCTGCATACAAATTCAGCCAGCCGACGACGAAGGCTATAGCAGCGATAACGGTAACAATCGCGATTCCGGTCCCGATGGTGACCAGGCGCGCCTGCCAAAGTTTGGTCGCTGCCTGGTCGCGGGCTTCGTTGGCGAGATGGGCGAGACCTTCTTCAAGCCGCCCAGATTGAAAAGCCGTGGCCAGGGTAGCCCGCTGCTGAGCGGAGAGGAAGAACAGTCCCGTGGCAACATCTTCGATTCTTGCTCCACGGCGCAGGGCTTCGGCTGCTTCCCTGACGCGACTTGCCAGCACGCTGTTGCCGGTCGCACCGGCGCCCAGGGCCAGAGCTTCGCCGGCGCTAACTCCTGCCCGCAACAGGCTGTACAGGGCGCGGAAAAGCCTCAAGGTCGCCGCCCTTAGCTCGTAGCCGCGCGCAATGGGAACAAGCAACACCAGCCGGTCACGCAGGGGCCGCATCCCGGGCAGGCCCCACACCACGCGCCAGACGACCCACAAGAAAATAGCAGCGCCCAGGGCCGGAACCAACCGTGTGAGCACCAGATTCACGTACCAGCCCATCCCCCGCGTGAGGACATACGGAAAGAAAGGCACAAGCACAGCCATGGCCAGCACGATAAAATAGTATATCCGGGCGACGAGAACCCACAGAAGCCCCTTGTACAGGCGTGTGTACCAATCTTCCAGTTGGTGGCAGATAGCCGGCCAGTCGCCGCTGTGCTCGGCGGCGCGGAGGAGGCCGGCGGCGTCGGACGGGAAGAGCTGAGGGTAGCGTGCCAGACCCTCGGCCAGGGACCCTCCGGCGGCAAGCTCGGGCGCCAGAGCGGCCACTACCTGACGCAGTCGTCGAGACGGCGCCCGGCGGGCAAGCGCCTCGGCGGCCTCATGAGGCGTCACCCCAGCAGACAGGAGCTGTCCGAGCTGGTGATAGAAGTTTGCCAGGTGCCCGGGCCAGGGGCGAAGAAAAAGTAGCTCTGGGAAAAGGATTGCTGCTGGTTGGGTTGTGGTTTCTTGCTGTCGTATCGGGGGCGGCCGGTCGCTACAGTACTCAACGTACCATCCGCGGCCAGCAAGGTCCTTGAGGGCCTCGAGGCGTGATAGCGCTTCCATTTCGCCCTCGAATACCTGACCGTCCTCGCCACGCGCGCGGTAGTAGATGCGCATACAACTCTGCCTAACCGACAGCCCTAGCCGGAATTATCAGCCAGTGCTGGCCTTGCTAGGCCGTGGTGACGTGCCGAGGGGCGGCACTGACCGCAGCCATAGCCCTGCCCCCATGTTCAGCCTGCCCAGGAAGCAAATCGCGCCGCCGCATCGTCCGGGGCCGCCAGCCCGCTGACTATTGGCCTGCGGGCCTGATATGCCTTGGCAAGCACCCCTACACCATGCGGCGAAGCCCCGTGCTATCTACTAGTGGCGCAGCAATCCTCGGCGCGGCGCCGCTAGCTCTTCGCAATCTTGGCGCTAATGAACTTGGCGAAGGAAACAGCGGCCTGGCGGTCGGCGGCCGAAGAGCCAAAGGTCGAAATCGTGCAGAAGTAATTCCGCTGCCAGAAATAGACCACCGTCGTGCCACTGGCTGAGACCAGGAGGCTCTTTTCTTTCACCCCTGGCACCGTGGAGCCGCTGGTGCCTCTGGTGCGGTCGGCAAAGAGAGCCTGGGCGTGAGTGCGGGTGTCCAGGCGCATGAGGTCCACGATGGCACGCTTGTTTTGCTTTTTATACATGCGCTGGTGAGCGGCCTGGATCCCAAACTTCTGCAGATGCGGCACGTCACCATCGTAAATACCGTAGAGGCCCTCGACGTCATAGGCACCGCGGTCTGCTGCGGTGTTCACCATCCAGCCCGGGATGGCACTGCTGGGCGGTAGAAGTTTTTCCAGCTTGCCGGCGGCGAGCGCCAGCGCGGCCAGAACCATTGCAGCCGTTGCTAGCAATCTCGTAGCTCGCATCCAGGAAACCCCTTTGCGCAGTAGTGAACGTCTCAACGGCCGGCACTCATCAGGAAACCTTTTCCGAAGGAGTTTCCTGCTCCGGCTCCTCAATTTCCGTGGCCTTCCTGATGTCCTCGACGGCGTCCTGGGAAGCCTTGCGGAATTCCCTCAGGCCCGAGCCGAGGCTGCGCATCAGCTCCGGTATCTTTCGGCCGCCGAAGAGAATCAGGACGATAATCAGGATTACTATCAGCTCTTGCCCTTGCAATCCGAACACCTTTGGCCACCTCCCGCCGACGCCTGACTCATCTGGACCGCTGGCGGCGAACCCACAACGGCCCATGACCACACCACGTTGATCACGACAAGTCCAGTTCTAGAACGTCCATGTGGGCCCTATCGTTCGGGCCAAGGCCGATTTCGGCAGCAGTGACGATGTGGGAAGCGTGAGGAGCGATGGTTACCAACCCGCGCCGTGCCCGCTCGGCCTCTATCATTTCCAGTCCCAGGGTATCAACGGCCACCATGTTGGTTGAGACAATGAGGCTCTTTGCTGGCCAGATTTTGTCGGGGGTGCCGACGGGCCCCTGATCGCACAGGCCGCGCGTCGCGTCGCAGACGATGAGCCTGGTCTTGTCGCGGATGGCAGGTATGTCGGCCAGGTGAGCGCAGGCCGGGTTGCACAAGTTGGCATGCAGGTCGCCCGGATTGGCCACGCTCCCATAATGATTTTTCATGCTCAGGGTCACGCCGGCACCGCCGTGATTTTTCAGAACGGGTACGTTTATGATGACAGTCGCTTCTTCCACGATGCGGGAAAGGCGCACGGAGATGCTGCGGTGCCTTATCCATTCGCCATAAGCTCCGTCAGTGCCGTAGCAGCGGACGCCTGGTCCGTCACGGTTTATCTCGTAGCGCGACCGTGAGAGCTCACCGCTGTCGCGCTCCCATATCAAAATCCTATCGGCTGGGACCCCTGCTTCGATGAGACGCTGGGCTATGCCGAGAGCAACCTCGGGGTTGGAATAAATCAGACCACTGATGCAGTTGACCTTGATTGCGACCATGTCTTCCGGGCCAGCCACCTGGCGCCAGGCCGCCAAGGCATCGTCGGTGCCAAAACAGTAGCGAACGCCCGCGTCCAGGGCCTCCAGGACAGCCGGCTGGCTCGGCGTCGCCTCGTCCATAAGCATTCCCGAGTGACGAAGTATAGCGGCGCGGGTTTTCGCAGTCGGCCCGGCAGCAGGGGCAGCAGCCTGGGCCGTTGCAGGACCTTGGGCTATCCTTGTCGAGGCTGCGCCACTGGCCTGGCTGGGGCTCTTGCATGAACCCAGTAGAGCAGCACCCGCCAGTCCCGCCCCTACATTTCTAAGAAAATCCCTTCGGCTCACGGGTCTTTCCGCGTCACGGTTCGGCACTGCTTTCGCTCCTTTCCGCCGTGAGGCCCATCTGGCCTTGTGCGGGCTGAATTTGCTGCCCCGCCGCTTCTGCGAACGACATCACTTTAACACCTGGTAGACATTCCTGCACGTGGGTGCGCTCGAAGAGGCAGGCCCCCAGGGTCATGGCATTGGCGGCGCCGGCTGCCGTGCCCCACCGCATCTGTTCTTCGAGACCGCGGCCAGCGGCCATGGCAGCGGCCACGCCCGCCAGATAAGCATCGCCTGATCCAACCGCGCCGAGATTGGGCACTTCCGGAGGCTCAGCCCAAAGCTCGAGACCGGCCGCGCTCACTCCTAGGCTTCCAGCTCGGCCTGCTGTTACTATGGCTGTGCCAACGCCGCTGGCCACCAGCTCCTTGAGAGCCTCTCTCGCCCCGGTAGGAAAGATGAGGGGACGACCGGCTACCCGCTCAAGCTCGTGGATGTTGATTTTAACCAGGTCTGGGCGTGCCGGTAGCGCACGGCGCAAGAGGTCGTCCCGCGCATCAAGAAGTACGGGCTTGCCGGCCTCATGGGCTAACTCGACGAGTTCTGCGTAGAGGTCAAGAGGCACCCCGCGCGGTACGCTGCCCGAGATAACCGCCAGGTTGGCCTTGGCCAATAGTCTAGGCCACCGCCGCCGAAGAACGTCCACTTCCGACGGCGTCACCAGGGGACCTACCTCATCAACCTGCGTCTGGGCGCGGCTTTGTACGTCTATGATGTTTATGCAGACCCGCGATTCTTCGCCGATGGGCACAAAGGCCGGCTGCAGTCCGGCCTCCAGTAGCTGCCGCTGAATGAACTGGGCCGCCAGGCCGCCAACAAAGCCTGTGACCACGGCCCTTGCGCCGAAAGCCCGCAACGCCCGGGCCACATTGATGCCCTTGCCTCCTGCTGCTACCCGGTAGTGGCGCGGATGGTGGTAATGGCCCACCGCGAAGTTGTCAACCTCGTACGTGCGGTCTATACCAGCATTGGCGCAGAGGACAACTATCATTGCTGCTCAGTCCGCGTCCTCGGCCCAGCCCCACACCAAACCGTTTCTTCCCCTCTTCCTACGCGTACTCGCCTCGGGCACGAATAGTATACCAGAAAGACGCGGGCGCTTGCTTTACCACTTGGCAAAGAGGAGCGGCCGGTGCTTTTTGGGGCTGTTGCAGAAGCTGGTGATGGCTTAATGGGATTAAGGGAAGTGTACAACGTCGTCCGCCCAACTTTTTGCCCGGGTCACTGTTGCGCACCCTACCTTTGTGTGTGCTGACTTCCCACGCGAGTACACCCTCGGGGCGCAAAGATAACCACTCCTGCGCCGGGCAGCCCCAAGGTGGGAGTTTTGCAACAGTACCCTTAGGAGCGCTTTTGCCGGGCGGTATAGAGATTGTTGCAAGAGTCCTCGTGGGGACGTTATCGAGGCTATCGTGACTGCCTGAATGAGAAGCCTCACGCAAGCGAGCAGCGCCCAGGCCCTGCCCGGCACAGCGGTTGCCTTGTGTTAGAGCACAGGGCCACCCGGGTCGGTCTTGGCCGGCCGTCTAAGACGCCGGTAATCGAGCAGCTATTGATTCCACTGTCCTATGCGCGCGCTGTGCCAGGCGGTATTTCCTATTTCAACCCAGTTGTGCCACTTGGCGTGACCATCCACGTAGAGAATGTTGCTTCCGCCGTTGTGCCGGGTGTTGGCTTCAACCTGGCGGTTCGGATTGCACCAGGTGGCCTGGCAGACGTTGGCCCACGCCACGGTGCCCCAACAGGCGAGCCAAGCAGAGGCGTCGGCTATAAAAAGTATTTCTGCCGGGCGCTTGATCTGGCCCAGCCTAGGCCAACTGCTCCGTACACACCAGTGGGGGCACATCATGCAGCTATTTATGCCGTAGCCAAGGCTCGACCCGGCCCAGGAAGGGCATACGTAAATCTGGCGGTTTTTGATGTACGGCTGGATAATCTCGTACCACCACACCTGGGCTGTGCGGTCGCCGCACGGCAAAATCTCGTCGTAGTCCTGGGCGTACATCAGTGCCCCCAGCCCCACCTGCTTGAGGTTTGACAAGCAGCTCGTCTGCCGCGCCTTTTCGCGAGCCCTGGCGAAGACAGGGAACAGTATCGCCGCCAGGATCGCGATTATGGCGATCACGACGAGCAGTTCGATAAGGGTGAAGCCCTTTCGCATAGTCCTGCCCCCTCCTGGCGGATGAAAGCCGCCAAGTCTCTCCCCGCCACAAGGCGAGGTCTTGCGCCAGCCCCTGCCGCGGGTCGAGGACCTAAATGCAGCGGTGGGTCATCCTGCGGCAGCGGCGGAATGGCCTTGTCTAAGAACCGCTTGCACCAGGGGGCCAGCTTGCCCCGGCACCGGTTCGCGGAAAAGGTCGTCGAGGACAAGCTCCGCAGCGCCCACGGCCAGAGTATCCGGCCAGAGTTCGTCTATCACAAAGGACCGCTCGGCTAAGTCGGCAAGGTATGGGCCAAAACCAGGGCTTTGGGCCACCAACTGGCCCATCAGCCGCTGGAGAGGCTGGCCCAGGGCAGCCAATGCACCGCCCAATACGACCCGGTCAGCGTCTATCGTCATAGCGAGGGCAGCGAAGTGTTCGAGAATGTCCCGAAGTTCTTCGAGCAGCCGGGTAATCGCCGCTGCATCGCCCGATACGGCACGGCGAGCAAGTTCTCTCAAATCGGGCTGACGGGAAAGAAGTCGGGGGTGAAGGACCTCGCCTGCGGCACCACGGGCGCCCGTATAAAGCCTCCCCTTTATCACCACGCCGGCCCCGAACCCCCACAGACTCTCGACCGCCATTATGTAAAGCAGCGACCCGTCGGCAGGCAGTTCCCCCTTGCGGGCCATTCGGCGAAAACATGCCAGCGCCCCAACGTTGGCGTCGTTGGCAATCAAAACCGGCCACGACAACAGCTCCCTTAGCTCGTCAGCAAGCGGGTACTCAGTTACAAAGCTGCCGTTTTGGCGCAGGAGGCCGCCCGACATCCGCACGACGCCCGTGGCCGGGTCAACAACGCCGGAAAGAGCT
>JANZZA010000307.1 GCA_026419655.1 Armatimonadota bacterium
CGCTGCATAAACTTTTGCAACAGTAGCCTTAGAAACCCAAAACTACCGCCCACAGGTTGGCGCTATAAAGCACCTGCACTGCTTCCTCCTTCGACACTCTGACACGTACCGGGTGAAGGACGTGCTTGCCCCGCAGGGAAAGCTCAGCCCGGTCGCACAAGAACGGACTCGCGGAAACCTGCGACCGATGTGGTTGGCTTTCGGCCAGTCCGGTGGTACAAGGGGGTAAGTACAGTGGCCATGGTGACTTCGCTGGTGCTGGCGGTTATTGCGGCATCCGCTTGGGCGGCCGATATTGCTCTCGTCAGGGGCACTTATGCTGAAGCCCAGAAAGCGGCCGACTCAGCCAGCACTTACGCTTACTCAGACATAATTGCCGACGCTCTCACTACGGCGGGCCTCGAATTCGACCGCCTTGGCGACGAGGACGTGGCTGCCGGCAAGCTTGCTGGCTACCGAATAGCTATCTTCGCTTACAGTCCCCTGTGGGCGCCTGGCGAAGCAGACGCCCTGGCGGCTTTCGTCCAAAACGGCGGCAAGGCAATGGTGTTTTACACAGCCCCGACCGAAGTGCTGGGCGTGCTGGGGTTCCGCGCGACTGGCTATCAGAGAGACGACGGCACCGGGCTATTTCATGCTTGTCAGGCAGCGCCGGACGCCAGCGTCGAGGGCTTGCCGCCCGAGTTTGTGCAGGATAGCTGGAACATCAACGGCGCCGAGCCAGCCCGCGACGACGCCCGGGTACTTTATTTCTGGCGCCCGCGCGGAGGACAGGCCACCGGCCAGCCTGCCATCCTCCTTTCCGACGGCGGCCTGTACATGACCCACGTGCTCACCCGCAACGACCTCGGCAAGAAGGCACGCATGCTGTTTGCGGTGGTCGCTCACTTCATCCCTGGCCTGTGGCCGCAGGCCGCGCAAAGAGCCCTTGACCAGGCCCTGGTCTTCGATGCCTTCCGCGGGCTTGAGGAGCTGGAAAGTCTCGTGCGCCGCGCCGGGAGCCGCGCAAATAACCCGCAGCCCGCCCTTGATCGCACCCGGCAGGCCTATGAAAGGCTTCGCGCGGCCGTCGAGGACGGCCACTACGCCGAGGCCGTGGAGATGGTGGAGGCAGTTCGTGCAGCAGCCACTGAAACTTATGCCCGCTGCCAGCAACCCAGGCCTGTCGAAACGCGCGCAGTCTGGATCCACACCGCCTTCGGCGTGGCCGACTGGGGCTGGCAAAAGTCTATTCGCCACCTCAAAGACAAAGGCTTCAACGCCATTTTCCCAAACATGTGCTGGGGCGGCGTGGCCTACTACGACAGCGACGTCCTGCCGGTCCATGAATCGGTGAAAGAGCGCGGCGACCAGGTGGCCGAATGTCTCAAATGGTGCCGCCGCTACGGCGTCGAGCTGCATGTGTGGAAGGTTAACTGGAACCTCGGCGGCGACCGCACTCCGGCCTGGTTCTGGGAGAAGCTGCGGGCCGAAGGCCGCCTCCAGCGAGACCCCACGGGCAAGGAAATAGGCTGGCTGTGCCCCACGGACGACCGCAATTTTGCCCTCGAGCGCGACGCCATGCTCGAATTAGCCCGAAAATACCGCGTGGACGGCATTCATTTCGACTACATCCGATACCCGGGCTATGAGGGATGCTACTGCGACCGCTGCCGGGAGAAGTTCCAGCAGCGCATCGGCCAGAAAGTCGAAAACTGGCCCGAGGATGTGCTCAGCGGCCCGTGGCGCGCCGAATGGCTCCAGTTCCGCCGGGACAACATCACCCCTCTAGTGAAAGCCGTCGCCGAAGAAGTCCACCGCAGCTATCCGCGCGTCAAGGTGTCAGCAGCCGTTTGGGGCTGGTGGGAGAGTGCACGCGACTCGGTAGGCCAGGACTGGGTGTTGTGGGTGGACCGGGGCTGGCTGGACTTTGCTTGCCCGATGGACTACATACCTGCCAACGACGCCTTGGACCGCATCGTGACCAAGCAGGTCCAGTGGATTGGTGGCCGCATACCGCTGTATGTAGGCATAGGCGAGTGGATTTTGAAGGATGGCGCGCACCTCATCTACCAGGCCACTCTGGCGCGTGAGCGTGGCGCCGACGGGTTCGTCCTCTTCCACTACGACCATCCAGAGCTGACGGGCGAGCGGATGGACATGATGGCCCTCGGCGTGACCCGGGAGCCAGCCATATGGCCCCACCGCGGGCCGAGGGTTGACTGGGTGCTGCCGCCCGGCATGGAAGAGCTGGCGCCGAGAACCTACCTTGAGG
>JANZZA010000332.1 GCA_026419655.1 Armatimonadota bacterium
GAAACGAAGGGAAGCGAAAACAAGCGGCTCGCGCAGCCGGGCGACAAAATCGCGGCGCGTTGGCGTCACCTCAAAGGGGCCATAGGTAGCCAGGGTGCGCTCGCCCGCATCGCACACCAGAAACAGCCGCCCTTTGGACAAGCCCTCGCCCCGGCCCTCAGCGGAAAAACTCAGTCGGGTCCAGCCGGTCCAGTCAAAGGCTGGCCTTTGGATGTCCGGGCCGACCCACGGAATCCCAGGAAAGCCAAGACTGACGCGATGCTCGGCGCAGTTTCGGATATACTCGTCCACGTTCATTTTGCTCTGCCAGTGGCCGATAGAGTTGAGGCCGAAGGCCGTTTTGAGGCTGGCCCGCTCCGGCAGCGTAAAGCGCCACACATGCAACCGCAGAGGCAAAGACCGCCGGCCCGCAGGCCCACTTACCACCACCTCGCCGTCATAATTGCCAGGGCGCGCGTCTCTGGGCACGTGGACAGTCAGCCAGATAATCGTGTGACCGCCAGCGGGCACGGAAAATGCCTCGCGTTCCCGCAGCGGGTCAGGCCACTCGCCGATGTGGCGGACTTCGTAGTAGGGTCTGGTCGTGACTACGTACTCCACAACGCGCCAGGAAACTTCGGAGGCGGCAACGATAGCCCCGTCCGGCCCCCTAAGGTCCGACACCTGTACTTTCATATGCTCCAGAGGCTGCTCGGGAGCAAAGACGAAAAGCTGGGCTGGCTCATATTCGCCGCGGGCTGCTTCCAGCGAAATCGGCTCTTCGATGCGGCCAGGAAAGACGTCGTGCTTAAGCACCTTGATAGTCCCATGAGTCCAGCCCAGGGCAAAGGGCTGCCCCTCGAGCGCTGCAGCTATTTTCGCCCTGCTCACCGTTTCTTCGACGCGCTGGCCCACGGCCGCCACTTCTTTTTCCATCTCGGCAACCTCGCGGTTGGCCGCGCTGGCCTCAGCAGACGGACCGGATAGAAACCTGGCCCGGAGCTGGGCCAGATGCTCTCTGGCCGCCTCGACTTCTTCACGGGCTGCCGCCGGCAACGCCAGTCTCTCAACCTGGCCAAGGCGCTCCTTGTACGCCTCGACGGAGGCAAGAACAGGCGGGATGTATAAGTACCGGACGCGGCCAGCGATTACCTCGTTGCCGCCGGTGCGCCGTACCAGAAGCTCCAGTCGGGCGGTCCCGGAGCCAGAAAGGGCGTAGTCGAGGCTGATGTCCGCCCGCTTGCTCGGGAGAATCCTTATCTGCTTGGCGGCAATTTCTCTGCGCCGGGCCTGAGGTGAGGTGGTGGCTTCAGTGAGTTCAATGCTGGCGCGGAAGACCTCGGCATCGTGACCTGGATTATGCAGCGTCGCTTTGAGTGTCCTTTTGCCGAGCCATGGTCTGCCCCAGTCACAGGCGGCGATTATGGGCTGGGGCGGACTGAAAACCACGGGCGCCCTGTCGGGCGCCGC
The DNA here is from genome assembly GCA_026419655.1 of Armatimonadota bacterium. Classification (GTDB taxonomy): domain Bacteria; phylum Armatimonadota; class Zipacnadia; order Zipacnadales; family FEN-943; genus JANZZA01. Next base: position 1,450 of record JANZZA010000332.1, read on the forward strand.
AGCAGCGAGAGCCTGGACCTGCGCCTGTGAAGGAAAATCGTCGAACAAGGTCACGGCAGCGTAATTGGCCGGCGCGTGATACTGGCGCGAGGAGGGATGGCGACTGAGTTCTGACCGAAAGCTATCGAGACGCGGCGACTCATGAGCGGCCCCCGATTGGCCCATTAGTCTGCCGTCAACCCAAAAGGACTGCAGCCCAGGACGCCAGGCGAGAGCGAGATGCGTCCACCGGTCGCGGGCCAAAAGCCCTTCTGCCGGCAAGGCTGCGACGACACTGACGGTGGCCGGGCCATTCACCTTTGCCACCAAAGTACCATGGTCGAAATAGATGGCTATTTCGTCAAAGCCGTCGGGAAGAGCATTGCCGTCGGTCTGCATGCAGTAAAACAGCATTTTGTAGCCTCGCTCGGTCGGGTCGAAAAGCGGCCGGACCCAGAAGGCGACAGCACCGCGCGGCGCGACCGGCCCCCAGAGG
>JANZZA010000398.1 GCA_026419655.1 Armatimonadota bacterium
CTGAGAAGCCCCAGGCGCCTGCAAGTCCTGCTCCTGGCTCTAATGCTGCTGTACAGCGTCTTGTTCTGGCTCGGCCTGACTGCTGCCCGCAGTCCGCTCGCCCCAAAACTCGTCTGCAGCGGTCTCGCTCGCGTCGGCTATATCCATCTCGCCCTCACTCTCATTCGTGCCTTCCCGTTCCTACTCACCTTCCTCGCACGCCATGCCCCACATCCGTTCAAGAGTGGGTAAACCTCAACTGTACCCGAGGTACTTCCCCCAGAAGAGGTCTTTCCACTCAAAGCCGCTTTGATGGTCTTCACGTGACGGCCCTGACGCGGAAAAGTGAGCGTCCCAGGACCGAACGCTGTGTTTCAGCCACGGCCCGCTAGCGGCAGTCGGCTTTGTACTTCCGGAAGAGCGCCGCCAGCTCCGACGGCGTCACGAAGATGTACTCTGGTCCAAGCTCTCTGGCGGCGGCATTGACCATCTCCGGCTTGAAGGTCCAGCTAAGCACGAAGGCCAGAATGAAGGCCGGGCGCTCGCGCGGCGTCACAGAGCGGATTTCTTTCACCAGCCCGGCTATCTCGGCGTCTTCAGGCCGACCGACGAGGTCGCTGCTGTAATACCACGGTATCCAGCGAGTGAGGCAATGGAAGACCGGCACCTGGCCCCGACCCCGGTGGCCTGGCAAGAAATAGTTAGCGATTGGGTAAGTGGTCGTGTCGTGGCGGCCCACGTCGGGCAGGAGAGCCACCAGGCCGTCGAGAAAGCGGGCAAAGCGCGCCAGGTCTCCGTGCCGCCCGTAGTCCGACGGCTCGCCCCAGGACCCGTGATAGGTCTGCAGCGTCCGTAAGTCCAGTCGCCTCATGTAAAGCTGCGTCATTGCCAGAAAGTCGCGCAAGACTGCATCGCGGTCGGCGAAGGCCGTGGCGTAGTCCGGGATGTTCATGTAGCCCAGGCCGGAGAGAGCGCAGATAAGCTCATCGCGCGGCGTGAGGTGGCGGTAATACCACTCGAGGATGCCTGGCGCGAGGTCGTAGAGGGTCGGGCCGATTATCCAGCCCAGGGCCGTCTCACCACGCCCAGGAGCTTCCCACACGTCGCGCTGAGGCCGCAGCCAATACCACGGGTCGTTGCCACTATCCAGCACCGCTGCGGCCGCGTATATCTTGGACTCGTCCAGGGAAACCCTCGGCTCGCGCGGGATGTGCTCCTGTCGGAATCTCCTCGGCCCCGGTACGGCGCTGTGGAAGCTCATATTGGTCATGAATTCGGTGCCGATGGTCACCTTGGCGTAGCGCGAGGCTAGAGTCATGCCCCAGTATTCTCCGATGCCCTCAGGCGGGTCGCCCCATCCCCACCAGCCGATGACCGTGCTGTTTGGCTCAGCCGCCGCCAAGACTTTCTCGGCCAGCAGCATCTCCTGTACCGGGTCTTTGCCCACATCGGCTCCGTCAACCGCCCCGGAAATGAAAAACGTAAAAATGCGGTGAGCGACCAGATAATCGGTCTGCTGAGGGGAGCGCCGCGGATGCCCGTGGCACAACACCTGGTGGTTCATTTGAGGCCACAGGCGGTCGAAAGCCCAGCGGTAGGCCTCGGCCTGACTCCGCCACCGTCCCCGCAGGTCAGCGATTACGGGCAGTGACCAGCGCCGCGCCAGGTCGGGCGTGCAGGCGACCCCACCCCGCACCGAGGCGAGCATGGTGGCAATGTTGAGATATTCTTCCTCGTACACGACGGCGCCCGCCACTTCACTACGAAACCTGCTGAGCAGTTCATCCGCACTCTCTACCCGCTCAACCTGCCCCACGTAGCCGCGCTCCTGGTACCAGTCCAGCCACTTGGCGTCATGCTCGGTGTACTCCAGGTACAGTCGCGGCTGGCGGCGATTGACGTGCCCCTGCAGGCAGGCGAGGGCAACTCTTACGTCCTGCGGGTCGGTAGCCACTGAGTGGACGATGACTTCCGCACCGGGCCTCAGCGTTGGGCAAGCAGGCAGCAGCCGCGGCCTCGGCCTGCCGGAATATTTTAGTGGCTGCCGGGCGGGCAGCAGGTGCTTCGCACACCATTGCTCCAACCGCGCTCTCGCCGGGCGGGCTTCTTCCGGGGCCAGACTCCCCGACGCTTCCAGGACCCAAATAGTAGAGCGCAGAATAAGCTGGCGGGCCAGGAGCACTTCGGCTGGGTCGCGAGGGTCACAGAGCCATTGCGTGCCAGCCCAGACATCTATGGCGCCGCGGAATCGCTGACAGCCATGGCGCAGTATGGCCACCGGAAAGCCCACCGGCTCGCCCCCATCCTCGACCGCCAGGACCCCGGTGACTTGGTCCTCAGGCGGCAAATCGGCTGCGCCCAGGAAGAAAAAGCCGCCGACGCCAGCAGGCACTGAATAACTCTGCACGGCTACCCCCTGGCGCATTGGGGAGAGCACGAAGGGTGCGCCT
>JANZZA010000428.1 GCA_026419655.1 Armatimonadota bacterium
GGCCAGGGGCGAGTCGCGTGGCGGAGCCGTAACCGTCGTGGCCTGCGCGGCGTACTGGCCGACACTCGCCGGCAGAAGCTCCTGTATTGCCGACGGGATACGCGGGCTGCGCGGTCCTCCTAAAACAAGAAGTGCGGCGTCGCCAGAGGCAACGCGCCGGGCCACTGTTTCCAGAGCAGGCGCGGACAAATCCTCCTGGCCAAGGTCGCCGAGCACGTAAAGCGTAGCAGCGTCGTAGTCCTTCGCCGTCGAGACTTCGCGCAGCCGGTCAAGCCTGGGCAGTTCCTGCCACCATCCACCTGGTCCCTTATGCACAGCCACCGTCACAGCCACTTCCTGCATCCGCGCGAGAAGCCGCCGCAGGCACGCAAGCTCCGGGCGGGGATGGCCGTCCAGGTAGACCACGCGACGCTCGGCCGGAGTTACCTCAATCAGCACCGCCTGAGCGTCATCCTCGCGCAGCACATCCCCCGCCAGTGGCTCCACCCGCACCACAAGACGCATCCGGCCTGGCTGAGAAGCCGTCACCCCCCATCGCGCCGTGCCATGGCCGAGTGCGTCAAGCACCGCCCGGACACGCCCACGCTGCCCGTCGCTGGTGTGCCACTCGAGCGTAAGGCCTCCGCCTGGCTCCGTCGGTGAGGCCACAGTCGCTGTACCAGAGACCTTCTTGCCTGCAGCCACCCGGCGCGGAAAGGACACTCCCAGCACACAACGGTTTGCCAGAGGCGCCCGCCCTCCCACAGGCACCGCATAAACTGGCGGCAAACCATGAGCCAGCCTCTCGGCCTGCATAGCCGTCAGGCCCTCGGTGTCTACCCCGTCCGAAAGCAAAACGATGCCGGCGGCCTTCGAGCGGGCAGCCTCGGCTCTCAATTGCTCGAGGGCCGCTTGCAGGTCTGTAACGTCGCCACCCTGGGGAAGTTCACGTCGGCCCAGGGGAAGAAGCAGATCAGAAAAACAATATACCTCGATGGGCCGGCGAGCCGCCCAGGCGTCAAGGAGACCACCCGAAGAAAGCAACCGGGACACCGCATGACGCCGTGTCCGGCCGCCCGGCAAGCCGGCAAGGTCCATCGAGGCACTGCAGTCAAGGGCAACCAGAATGGGAGCTGGCATCTCCGTCTGGCGGTACCTCACCCATGTCGGCCCGACGGCGGCCAGAGCCAGTACGCTTACCACCGCTCCCCTAAGGACTCCTAGAAGGACAACCTGCCCCCGGCCTGTGCCCGACAGGCGGCGCAGGCCCAACCATACGAGCCATCCGCCAATCA
>JANZZA010000459.1 GCA_026419655.1 Armatimonadota bacterium
AAACTTGGCTGTGCCAGGTTTTTCAGCAGTCACCTGACCGCCGTTTTGTTACCTACCGAATCCTCTCGGGGTCATGCAAGCCTGCAGAATGGCGACAGCGGATTCGGGGTTGGATAGTCGCAACGGCGAACACAGCCCGCAAGGGTTTTCAATCGGCATGGCTGGCCGCCAGGGGCAGACCTCCGCTACCGATGGGGCTGGGATGGCGAGCACAGCACGAAAGGGAATGCAGTGGGGTCTCGCAGGTTACCCTTTTTCAGGGCCTGCCCCCAAGACAAGCGTTGTTTGGTGGTTGTCCTGCTTGCGGGGAAAGGGCCGAGAGATGTTTGTATAAGTGGACCTTCACGGTTATGCCTGTTGAGATTCACCCACTTGCGCAGGCGGAAAACAAGACGTACTGCCTCCTTTGTGCATAGTTGGGGAGACCACGGCAAAGGAGGCAGCAGGCAATGCAGCACTAGTTATGTCAAGTCATGAGCTATGCGCTGCGGTCCTGGCGAGGGTCTGCTCAGCTTTCTCGCAGGCCATGCCCCTCACCCGTTCAAAAGTGAGTAACCCTCGTGTACGGTCAGGCCAGGTTTGACGCGGCCGGCGGCCGGGCCTATAATTCCGCCTGCTGCTATCCTCTTTGCATACCGTCAAGTTATGGCCGGTGTACGGCTGGTCAATCTCACCAAGCGCTTCGGCAACGTCGTAGCCGTCCGCGACGTCAACCTCGACATCCGCGACGGTGAGTTCATGGTACTTGTAGGCCCGTCGGGGTGCGGTAAGACCACCTGCCTGCGCCTTATCGCCGGCCTGGAGGAAGCCACCGAGGGCGAAATCTGGATTGGCGACCGCCTCGTCAATGATGTCTCCCCGAAAGACCGGAACATCGCCATGGTCTTTCAGAATTACGCCCTGTACCCCCACATGACGGCCTACGAAAATATGGCCTTTGCCCTGCGTCTGCGGCGCATGAGGCGCGACGAAATAGACCGGCGGGTGCGCGAGGCAGCCCGGATGCTGGGGATTGAGGAACTCCTGCACCGCAAGCCCAAGGAGCTCTCTGGGGGGCAGCGCCAGCGAGTGGCAGTGGGCCGGGCCATTGTCCGCGAGCCGTCCGTCTTCCTCATGGACGAGCCCCTGTCGAATCTGGACGCCAAGATGCGCGT
>JANZZA010000463.1 GCA_026419655.1 Armatimonadota bacterium
AAGGAGGGAAGAGGCAATACGCTCCGACAGCCACGGCCGCACTACGCCTCCCCGCTATCTCTTCAGCCAACCGATGAAGAGGAAACACAGCGAGAGCCCCGAGAACTACCACCGCCCAGCCGCAGAACAGGGCAGACGACACATCCTCCGCCCGCAACTCGTACCGCCACCACCGGGCGAAAGCCGCTGCGAGTGCGTCGCCCGTAAGGCCTGGCCGAAGCGCCAACGCAGTCTCCGCGATGGGCGCGGTCGTCGGAAGGGCGGCAACGGCCCGTGACAGGAGACCATAGAACACCACCGGCCCTGCCCCCTGAGTTTGGGCGTGAGACCGGAACCCGAGCATCTTCGCGTCGTAACCCTCCAGCAACTTCCATAGTCCAGCGGCGTCCCGGGCCGTCTGGTAGTAGCTGTTGCTCGCGGGGTTTAGCACGAGCGCCGCAAGGTACCCGAAGCCCAAAGGGTGACAGACGGACAAACCACCTGAGAGAAAACACAGACCAAGGGCTGCGGCAGCCAACACGCCTCTGGCCCGCTTCTCCGAATAGCTCGTAGCCCAAAGCATTCGGCACGCCCAGATGACCACCGCCAGGCCTGCCAGAGGCAACAACACCCACCCCGTCAAGGGAGTGCCGCCCCGGACCAGCTCTGGCATCAGGCGGCCAGATGCCAGCAGCGCCAGTTCCAGGGCCCCTAGCAGGGCCCCTGTCCAGGCAAACACCCAATACTTCACGCCCCCGAGCCCTCCTGCGAGACGCCACCATGCTGCCGCGGGCTACTATCTCACAAGTTTTCCGGATGACGCCCCTCGAAAAATACTCCCCTTCGGACCCCATCGCAAGCTTTTTGTGCTGCTTTCATCAAACACGCCGGCCAAACCATGTGCCTGACCATTCACGGCTGCGGGCACTTGGGGCAGCGACTTCCCGAAAGCCACGGTCCAGGCCGGCTGGCGCACCGCCTGCAGTGGTATTGCCGGTATGGCCCAGGGAATATCCAAAGGCTGCCCCATTCTATTTTGTTGGTGCGAGTATTCTTGCGGCCGGCCAGCCAGTCCTCGTGATGAAAATTGCCGAAATTGCCAGCACCCTTTTCCTTTTCATCCAGGTCGCCAAGAGCGATGTTAAGCCCAACCTTGCGCTTGCCCATGGCCGGCGAGTAGGAGACACCAGGCTTTATCTGC
>JANZZA010000470.1 GCA_026419655.1 Armatimonadota bacterium
ATTTGCCCTGACCGTCCTGCAAGGCCTCATAAACCGACAGCAGCCACGCGTGTATATTATCCACACGCGCTACGACGCCCAGGACCGACAATGGCTGGATGAGCTTCGGGTTGAGGGTCTCAACACGCAGGACATCAACCCTGCCGAAGTATGGAAGAAATTCGGTGACCTGGCCAGGGGATACGTGGTTTACGACGCTGCGGCGCTGGGAGAGATTGGTGCCTTTCGCGCCGACCGGCTTAACGTCACCAATATGGTACTGATGCTCTGTGCACTCAACGACGCGGTGCCCCTGGCGCTTGGCGCCGACGAGACTCCGCCGCAAGACAAGCCAGTGATACTCGACACTCGGGGCCGCTGGAAGACACCGCTGGAGATGTACCAGTGGGCCTACGAAAACCTCTGGCCAAAGATGAACCACCACATCCTCGCGTCCCTGTATCCCGGCATCTTCTACCTCACCGACTACCTCGTACAGCACCGCATTTTTACCTTCTGGTTCGGCAGCGACCGCACAGTGCGGGAGCAGCGGCTGCTGGAGAAAATCCTCGCCTCTACGCCGCCCAACACCCCAATCCTCGGCTGGTGGTTCTGCTGGATGCCAAACGTGCAGGACCCCAATTATGCGGCCGCCGACTGCGTTGGCGAGGGAGAAGGCGTGCGAATTGGGTCGGTGTATGGCAAGTTCCTCACCGTCTCGCACGAGGCCACCAACCTCAGCGTCCACTCAGGTATGCCGCTGCTGGGCTATAAGCACAAGCCCATCTCAGCGCCGGCTGCTCTCGACCTGAGCAAGGTCTACTACACTTTCCTGCTTTCCGATGGGGACAATCTCGGCGAGGCGCTGATGATGAGGTTTCGGCCGAACTGGTGGGATACGCCTGAGCGAGGGAAGGTGCCGATGGGCTGGAGCTTTGCCCCGGCGACGGCAGTGCTGGCGCCGCCGGTGCTCAACTATTATCTGCGCACGGCCACCGAGGCGGACTATCTCGTCGGCGGCCTGGGTATCGGGTACACGAACCCTGATGTTTATGCAACGGCCTACCCGCAGCAGCGGGACGCCATTTTCGCCGAATATGCACGGATGACGGCTGATTCCCTTGCGCACCTCGATAGCGGCGCGCTGTGGCTCATTGGCGGCTCACCAGAGAACATCAGGCGGTATGCCCAGGCCGGGGCGCCGCTGAGAACAATCTTTCCCGACTATGGCGCTGGAAAGAGACCGTACTCAGAGATTACCTATATGGACGCCAATGAGGTGGCAGTCTTCCGCGCAGCAACTAGCACGGGCGGGGATCTGGTCGAGCGGCTGGTGCAGGAGATAAAATCGGCCCATGACGGGCAGCGACCAGCCTTCCTGCACGTTTTTCTCATGAATTGGGAAGTGCGTCTGCCCCAACTGCTTGAGGTCATGCAGCGCCTGGGGCCGGATTATGTGGCGGTACGGCCCGACGAGCTAGACCGGCTCTACCGTGAGTGGTTGAAAGAGAGTCGCTGAATGCTGGTATTCCTCGGCACTATGGCCGCCTACTGGCCCGGGGGATGCTATTGCGCCTGCTGTAGCAAGAGCAAAAGAAGGCTTGGGAAGAAGCTCTGAGGTAGAACCCATCTGCAAAGGTCTTCCCAGGCGGGGGCATATTGGGGCAGGAATCCAGGCCCGCCCTGCGCAGTTCTCAGAAAATGCTGGTGCTCCCTGGCGGAGACGCGCGGAAACCACTGCGTGCGCTAAAAGGAGGGCGGCCGCTTTCTCCGCGGGGAGGACGAGAAAGTTTCGGAAAAGGGCCTGGGGAACAACCCCTTTCAAAGGGTTGCCCCCAGCCAACAGGTTTCGCCGGGAGTTTGCTTGGTACGAAAGGAGGCCCGAATATGAGTGGTTTCGTCGTTCCACTTGAGAAACCCCAGCCAGATTGCGAGCGCTTTATCCGTGCGCTACTGGGAGAAGAGGAGCCCGACCGCCCGCCCCTCGTGGAGTACATTGTGGACGGTTTCGTCATGCGGCCGTTAGTGACTGAACTTATGGGGCGCGAATGGGTTGACCCCGTGGACCGGCCCTCGATGGAGAAATACCTGGATAACTTCATTGAATTCTGGTACCGGATGGGCTACGACTTCGTACGGCTGGAAATCGGGATGCCCTTTGTGGAAAGAATGAACGTCATACAAGATGCGGCGCCCGGTTCCACGCAGATGCGCGGATGGGTTGACCAGCACCACGGCGCTATCCAGTCGTGGGAAGACTTCGAGAAGTACCCCTGGCCCGACCCGGAAGCTGTAGACCTATTCGCCCTGGAATACATCAACGACCACATGCCCGACGGGATGGGCCTGATAACGTGCCATGGCGGCGGGCCGTACGAGCACCTGTCGCACATCATGTCCTACGAGGGCCTTTGCTACGCACTGGTTGACCAGCCAGACCTGGTGGCGGCGGTCGCGGAGAAAATAGGCAGCCTCATGGAGGCATATTACCGGCGACTGTGCCAGTTGGACCGCCTCATAGCCCTTTTCCAGGGCGACGATATGGGTTTCCGCACAGCGACGCTAATTGCTCCTGAAGACCTCAAGCGCTTGACGCTGCCGTGGCATAAGCGCTTCCGCGAGATAGCTCACGGGCGCGGCGTGCCGTATTTTCTGCACTCGTGCGGCAACCTCGAAAAGATTATGGACCATCTCATCGAGGACGTGGGCATTGACGGCAAGCACTCCTTCGAGGACGCCATATTACCGGTGACTGAGGCTAAGCGCCGCTGGGGTGGTCAGATAGCAATCCTTGGCGGCATAGATGTTGACGTGCTGACGCGAGCGACGCCCGAAGAGCTACGCAAGTACGTGCGGCGCGTCGTTGACGAGTGCTCCCCGGGCGGCCGGTATGCTGTGGGGTCGGGCAACTCAATTCCGAGCTACGTGCCGGTGGAGAACTATCTTACGATGCTTGATGAAGCCTTGAGATGAGGCGACGACTGTTCTGCGGGCAACTATTAGCTCGGCCCTCGCAGGGAAGGACTTCATCCATCGTCAGGCACAGGTCGTTCACTCGGCGGCGCCGGGGCCGCCTTGACGCAGGGACTCGGCACCAGCGACGACCTCCAGGATTTCCGTAGTTATTTCCTGCTGGCGCAGGCGATTGCGCAGACGAGTAAGGTACTCCGCTAGCTCTTCGGCATTGTCGGCGGCTGCGCCCATGGCGGTCATCCGGGCGGCCTGTTCTGCAGCAGCCGCCTCGACCACTATTGCCGCCAGGCGTGCTCGCACTGCCATCGGCAATGCCAGAGACACGAGTCTTTTCGGGTCAGGCTCGAAGATGGGCTGGCCTGGCGGAGGCAAGCCCGGTGGACGTCCTATCGGCAGAACTTGGACAAGTTTGGGGATGTTGTAAAGCATCGAGCGGAAGGGCGTGTATACCACGTAAACGCCATCGAAGTCGCCTCGGTCAAAGCCGGCAAGAATTGCCCCCGCCAGTGCAGTAGGAACCTGGCTAGCCTGACGGCCACCAAGAGCAGGTAACGCCCCGGCCAGCCCCACCTGACGCCGCTGCGCCCATCGTCGGGCCCTCTCCCCTACCGCAATGACCACCCCAGCTTTAATCTCTTCTAAGGCTGCCTCGGCCCGACGAAATACCAGCGAGTTATAGCTGCCACATAGCCCCTTGTCGCCAGCGACTACCACCAGGGCTGGCCGCTGCGGCGGCGCCTGAGACAAATAGGGATGGTCTACTTCTGGCAGCGCCTGCACCAGCCGCTGCGTTAGTTCCAGCAGGTTGTCCCAGTAAGCATGACCTGCAGCCAGAGCTTGCTGGAACCGCCGCAGCCGCGCAGCGGCCACCATCTTCATAGCCCGCGTCAGTTGCCAGATATTATTGACTGTCCGCAGCTTGCGGCGGATCGTGCGAAGGTCCTCAGGCAAGGACTGCTCTCCTTCACTCCAGGGAAGCAGCGGTTCCCAGGATATACGCTAGGGCGTCCCAATCCTGCCCTTGTGCGGTACCCTCTTTCGGCGTAAGTAAGCGCGCGGGCCTCCGGTAGCGTGCTCCGGTGCCCCACGCGACAAGAAAATCTCACTGCGACTGCTCTCTAACCCAGTGTTCCTTGAACTCCTCGATGGCGGCGGCAAGCTTGCCGGCCGTTGCGTCGGAAAGCTCCAAAGTAGTCTCCATTTCACGCACGATGTCGGGGTGCCGCTCGCGGACGTACTTGATGAGCGCCGGGCAGAAAGGCCGCACGTGAGCGAGAGGCAAGGTATCCAAATGCCCGCGAACTCCGGCGAAAATCACGATGACCTGGTCCACTACAGGCATCGGCTCGTATTGCCCTTGGCGCAGAACATGCATCATCCGCTCGCCCCGCGCCAGTATCGCCTGTGTCTGGGCGTCTAGATCAGCCGCAAATTGGGCAAAGGCCGCGTACTCGCGATATGAAGACAAATCCAGGCGTAAGCTCTTGGCTACCGCACGCATAAGCTTGGTTTGCGCGGCACTTCCTACTCGCGAAACGCTCAAGCCCACGTTCACAGCGGGCCGTTGGCCTTGAAAGAACAGGTCCGGCTCGAGGTAGATCTGGCCGTCCGTGATGGAGATGACGTTGGTAGGGATATAGGCCGAGTAATCTCCTTCCTGGGTCTCGACAATGGGCAGGGCCGTAAGCGAGCCGCCACCCAGCTCATCGGAAAGCTTGGCCGCACGCTCCAGCAAGCGTGAGTGGAGGTTGAAGATGTCCCCCGGATACGCTTCGCGCCCCGGCGGCCGGCGCAGCAACAAGGACATCTGTCGGTAGGCCTGAGCGTGCTTGCTCAGGTCGTCATAGACCACCAGGGCATGCCCGCCTGCGTCGCGTACCTCTTCCCCGATGGCACAGCCGGCATAGGGAGCAATGTATTGCATCGCTGCAGTATCGGAAGCCGTGGCGGCCACGATACACGTATAGTCCATGGCACCGTACTTTTCCAGCACGGCGGCGATACGGCGCACCGAGGACATTTTCTGCCCTATGGCCACGTAGATGCAAAACACGTCGGTGTCGCGCTGATTGATGATGGTATCTATGGCAATCGCCGTCTTCCCGGTCTGGCGGTCGCCGATAATAAGTTCGCGCTGGCCGCGGCCAATGGGAATCATAGAGTCGAGGGCCTTCAGGCCAGTGTGGAGCGGCTCACGAACAGGCTGGCGGTGGATGACGCCGGGGGCCTTTACGTCAATGACGCGCTGCTTCTTTGCTCCCACCGGCCCCTTTCCGTCAAGGGGTTTGCCCAATGGGTCCACTACCCGGCCGAATACCTCCGGCCCAACATAAGTGGAGAGAATCCGACCCGTGCATCGGGCCTGGTCGCCCTCTTTAATATGCTCCCCCGGGTCAAGAAGAACGCACCCCACGTTGTCTTCCTGCAGGTCCAGGGCAATGCCCATGACATTTCCCGGAAACTCCACCAGCTCCGAGGCCATAACGCTGTCGAGACCGTAAACGCGCGCTATGCCATCTCCGACCTCGATAACAGTGCCTACAGTAGCTGTGTCAATCTCGGCGCGGAAGCGCTCAAGCTCACGCCGCATCACTTCGGTAACTTCATCGGGGCGATGAGACAACAAGGCTCACCTCACTGGCCAGACCGGGCGGAACACAAAGGCGCAGACGCTAGTCGCTCGACCATAGCCGATAGCAAACTGCGTAGCGTAAAATCTATCACCCTGTCGCCGATCCGCAAGCTCACACCACCAAGGACTTCAGGACGCACCTGCTCTTCGAGCCGGACTCGCTGACCTGTCAGTCGCTCGCCAATCCGCATCAGGCGGCCACGCAACACATCAGAAAGCGGTGCCGCACTGATC
>JANZZA010000484.1 GCA_026419655.1 Armatimonadota bacterium
TGCCACTGTGGAATTCCTCAGACAGGCCCATGCCACAATGGAATATCGCGTCGAGCGTCCACGCCTGGACCTGCAAGTCCTGCGCCCCCACGTGCGCCTCTTCACGGGCGACGACGGCTATCTTATCTCACGGCGCGAGTACGCTGGCGACTTAGCAGCCGTTGAAGTCGTCTCTCCCACTGGCCGCGAGGCCGAGCTCATCCTCGGCGCCCTCAACATAACCTTCGGCGACACTGCCGAGGTCGAACTTCCCGCCACCGGGCCTGCCCTGCAGCGACTCGCCCGCGTCATGGATGGCTCCTGGCACCTCCGCCCGCAGGGCATGTTGCGCATTGTTGACTGGCCTGCCCTCTTGACAGCCCTCGCGCCATGGCTCGCCTGGCGAGCCGCGGCCATCGGCGCGCCACAATTCTCCCTAGCCATCGGCTGCCGCTGGCAAGAAGAAGTTGACTGGGCGCGTGTAAGCTGGGACGGCACGGACCTGCTCGTCGAGAGGGCCGACAGCGGCCACTTGGATTTTGAGGCCAGAAAGCTCGCCCGCCTGTTTTTCGGGGGCCCGTGGGGCGACTGGCCGGCCCTTGGCCCCTTCGGCCTGCTCCTGCCGGTACCCGTCCACTTTCCCTCCCTCGACCACGTCTAGCCTGTTTTGTTCTCTTCGCGGGCCTCGCGCTGTCGGTACCAGTCCACGAAAGCCTCCAGGCCCTCACGGAGCGTGACCAGGGGCTGCCACCCCAATACTTCCTTGGCGCGCGTCACGTCCCCCCAGGTGTGGGGTACATCCCCTGGCTGGGGTGCCTCCCACTGTATCCTTGGCTCCACCCCAAGAACCTCGCCGATCGCCCGCACCAGTTCTATTAGCCTCACTGCCCGGCCGCTGGCCAGGTTGATGATTTCAAACCCCCAGTCCCCATGCAGCGCCGCCACAAAGCCCCGGACAATGTCCCCAACAAAGGTATAATCCCGCGAGGAAGTACCATCCCCGTAGACCGGCACCGCCTCCCCCGCCAGCATCCGCCGCACAAAAGAGCTAATGGCCAGGTCTGGCCTCTGTCGCGGCCCGTAGACCGTAAACAGCCGCAGACACGTCACCTGCAGGCCGTGCACGTGATGGTACGCATGGCACAGAGCCTCACCAGCTATTTTCGTTGCCGCGTATGGCGATGCAGGGCTTAGTAGCGCCTGGGACTCACGGAAGGGCAGCTCGCTTTGCAGCCCGTACACAGATGACGAAGAGGCAAAAATTATCTTCGGGACCCCGACCCTGCGCGCAGCCTCAAGCACTGCCAGCGTGCCTCTTATGTTCGCGTCAACGTACTCCGCGGGCGCCTTGATTGATGGCCGCACGCCACCCCGCGCCGCAAGGTGAAACACCGCCGCCACACAATGCTCCTGCATCGCCTGCGCCATCGCCGCCTCGTCCCGCACATCAACCTCGTAGAAAGCCGCCATCGCTCCCGGCGCCAGCTCGGCCAGATTTGCTTCCTTCACCTCCCGCGGATAGAGAGGGTCAAAATTATCAACACCGACCACGCTGTGACCGGCTGCCGCCAGCGCCTCGACAAGATGTGACCCGATAAACCCAGCCGCCCCAGTTACCAGACAGTTAGCCACGCCGAAACCCCCGAGTAACCTCTTCACTTGTCCCAATGCCGCCTCTTTGGTCGCCTTTTCGCCTGTAGATGGAAATCACACCAGCGAAGGCGTTACCCTCCCGCGCCACCAGCCGCCAGCCCGCGGAAAGCTCCCGGGCTACAGCCGCAGCAACCGCCTGCCCCTCACGAGTGCGCTCATTATTCCTCACCCAGCTCATCCCGCGCTCAGTAATCACCGCCACCGTAGCCTCCCGCCGCAGCGCGTCAACGAGCATCTCCAGATTGAAAGAGTGCGTACCCCGCAACAGCTCCGTCGGAACCGAAGGCTGGTACAGAAACAGGTGATGTGCGAGCATTGGCAACAGCTCGCGGCCAGCCTGCAGAAAGATATGCGGGTCGTCAATGGCAAAAACCCGATCGGCCGGCCCCGTGTTTGCCGCGATGAACCTACCGGCGGCTTCTATTCCCTCAAGCACCGTCGGCCTCTGGAAACGCACTGTCTTAGGCAAGCCATTTACGACAGGGCCCAGTACCACCGCGGCTAGCGCAAGCACCTCCAGCAGCCGCCGATGCCGGTGCTCCCCCGCTGCCCTCCAGCCAGCCACCAGCACCCCCGCGGCTGCCGTCAACAGCGGCACCTCGATATAGAAATCGCGCAGGTAAAAGGCATTAGCACCAGTCAGGGCTGCCCCAGTGCCCCGAACCACGAGATTAAGAGCCGCTGCCAGAGCCCCCGTGAAAATCAGCGGATGCCGCCTGGCAACCAAACCCGCCTTTGTCGTGACCAGTGCCGCCACGCCCGGCAGCAACAACAAGAGTGGCGCCACATACGCCCGCGCCAGGAAAACCACGTACCAGGGCAGATTGCCAAGTGTTAGGGGCTCAGTCCGCGCAAAGGGCCCTACTCCCAGCGCGGGCCCGGCCGAGACCAGTCCCAATGAAAGGGCTGAGAATAGCTGAGGTGACGGCCGCAACAAAAAGGGAGCGAGCCCCAACAGGGCCACAAGTGCACCGAAGATTGCTGCGCTCACGCTTGCCCGCCACCTGCCGCTCGCCAGGCCCGCACCCACCACCAGGGCAGCGGCCGGTCCAAGCAGATCCTGCCGCGTCAGAAACACCAGCCCCGCCGCGCAGCCTGCCAGCACCGTCCCCCAAAAACGAGGTTGGACCGCAATCCCCAGCAGTCCCAGGCTCATCCACAGCGCCACCGGTGCAATGGCCAGCGCCCGGAAATGCTGGTCCAGCCCAGCCGGCACCGCCGCAAAACCCCACACAACCAGTGCCGCCGCCCACGGCCCATACCTGCGCCGCAAGGCCACACAACATATCGCCAGCGCCGCCAGGGACGTCACGACGGCCTGCCACCGCCCCACCCTTACGCCCGGCCCAATTATGGCCTGGGGCACTCCATAGAAGTAGTAAACCAGCGGCGTGACCTTCGTGTGAAAATCCCTGTACGGGACCCAGCCGCGACTAGCTACCGCCCACCCCTCGTACAGATAGCCCCCCTCGTCATACACGGTGTCGGCCAGCTCCACTGTAATTGCTGCCTGGAACAGCACCAGTACGACCCCCACCGCGATAACCAAGGAAGGTCCCCAGCAC
>JANZZA010000550.1 GCA_026419655.1 Armatimonadota bacterium
GCGCCCGGTGGTCGTGAGGGAGGTTGGCCAACTCGCTGACGAAGCGGCTGACGTGGACGAGCTGAGCAAGGGCCTGGCCGGGCATGGCACGGACGCCAAGCTTTAGCTGGAGGGTGGGGATGACCGCACACAGGTCGGCATTGCCCGCACGCTCGCCGTAGCCGTTGATGGTGCCCTGGACCATGCAGGCGCCGGCGCGGACGGCCATGAGGGTGTTGGCGACAGCCAAGCCCGCGTCGTTGTGGCAATGGATGCCCAGGGGGACGCTGAACTGTGTCGCCACCAGGGCCGTGATGTCGAAAACTTCATGCGGCAAGGACCCCCCGTTGGTGTCGCACAGGCAAAGCCAGTCGGCGCCGGCATCGGCGGCGACCTCAAGCGTCCTGAGCGCGTAGTCGGGGTCGTCCTTGTAGCCGTCAAAGAAATGCTCGGCGTCGAATACCACTTCCAGCCCCCGGGATTTGAGGAAGCGGACGGACTCTTCGATCATGCGCAGGTTTTCGTCCCGCGTAGTGCGAAGGACGACGTCAACGTGAAGGGCCCAGGACTTGCCGAAAATGGCGACGGCAGGCGCGCCAGAGGCAGCCAGGTACTGCAGGTTGGCATCATCCTCGGCGCGCAGGCCCGCGCGACGAGTGCTGCCGAAGGCCACCAGCCGGGCGTCCTTGAGATTGAGGCTCCGGGCGCGGTCGAAGAATTCCCGATCCCGGGGCGCAGTCTCGTTGGGCCAGCCGCCCTCGATATAAGCCACGCCCCAGTCGTCGAGTAGCTGCGCCAGGTGGAGCTTGTCCTCGACGCTGAAGCTAATGCCCTCAGCCTGGCAGCCGTCGCGCAGGGTTGTGTCGTAGACCGCCACTTTATCGGGCAGCCCGGACTTTTCAGGGAAGCAATCAGACTGTTGGGCCGATGTCATGGCACACGCCTCCTCAGCGGCAGGCCCGGCGACGGCCCTAAACAAATAAACCCGCCTCACCCAGAGGCGGGCAGCCCACCGTGGCTTCCGCGGTACCACTCTGGTTGGTGCGGACAGGGCGTCCCTGAACAAGGGCTGCGCCCCGACAGCACCATCTCTGTCCGGCACGGGCGAACTGTCCCGCCGATGCCGGCCCGCTTCTAACGGTGCGGGCTCCGTCGCAGTCTACTCGGGCCGAAGGCCCTTTCGGTGCGCGGCTCCGGGGTGATTTTCGGTCGCGGCCTCTCCCGCCGGGCTCTCACCGTCCCCGGCTCGCTGTTGGGGTTTGCCCCGCCTACTCTTCCCCATCATCGCCTTTGGCCTGCCAGGTTGTGGCGCGAATCTATCACAGGCACCAGGAAAGCGCAAGGAACAACGAAAAGCAACGGCAGCGAAGGGGGGACTCCCGTCCCCCCTGTGCCCCCCTGCTGGGGGAACCCGTTCCCCCAGACCCCCTGCTACTGTAAAGGCGTAAAAGCGAGAGGAGGCAGGCGGGGCGGGTTGCGTCTGACCATCGCAACAGCACCAGGGCCCGCCACCACCCACAGCGGCCCAACCCGCCCCGCCATAGGGCAACCGAGGGGCACATGGGCTGGGGAGGATTCCGCTGAGCGCGGTGGGGTAGATAGCACTCTTCAGGTCCGGCCCCCAACACAGCCAGGGTTCCGGTGTGCGCGCAGGTCTAAGAGTTGCGCGGGATCCGGTTGGCTGGTAAAGTGGGCTTTCCAACTCGGCAGGCCTGCCGACCAGGTGCACGCAGCAGGGGCGAAGAGGAATCGCCGTAGCTCGCGTGGCAGAGCACAGTCTGGGCGGCGGCCGCAAGGAGGTCGGATTGCAAGTGGCCACACCTCTTGAGGAATGGGTAGAAGAACAGGCGCGACTCACTAAACCTGACGAAGTCTATTGGTGCGACGGCTCCGAAGAAGAAGCCCAGCGCCTGGTGGAGATCGGCATGACCCAAGAGCGGCTGGGCGACCACCCGGTGTTCTATGAACTGAGCCACAAGAACTTCCCAAATAGCTACCTTCACCGAAGCCATCCCACGGACGTGGCGCGGACGGAACACCTGACCTTCGTGTGCCACCCGGATGAGGTCACGACAGGGCCCAATAATAACTGGATGCATCCCAACGAAGCCGTGGAGATGCTCACGAAGCTCACGGATGGCTGTATGCGCGGCCGGACAATGTACGTGCTGCCGTATATGATGGGCCATCCTGATAACCCCTTCTCGAAGGCATGTGTGCAACTGACCGATAGCGTGTACGTCGCGGTGAGTATGCGCATCATGACGCGGATGGGCGAGGCGGCTCTGGCGCGGATCGGCAGCAGTGACAACTTTGTCAAGGGCCTCCACTCCGTGGGCGACCTGGATCCTAATCGGCGATTCATCATGCACTTTCCGCTGGATAATCTCGTGTGGAGCGTAGGGTCCGGGTATGGTGGGAACGCGCTGCTGGGCAAGAAGTGCTTTTCGCTGCGAATAGCGTCGTGGCTGGGACTTCACGAGGGATGGCTGGCCGAGCACATGCTCATAATCGGCGTGGAGGACCCTGAGGGGGAAATCACCTATATGGCGGCGGCGCTGCCGTCGGCGTCGGGGAAGACAAACCTGGCCCTCTTGCAGTCCACGTTGCCCGGGTATCGGGTTTGGACGGTGGGCGACGACATCGCGTGGATGTATATCGGAGACGACGGGCGACTGTGGGCCGTCAACCCCGAGGTGGGATTCTTCGGAGTGCTGCCCGGCACGTCAATGAAAACCAATCCAAATATGATCCGGTGCCTGGCCTCTGGAGAGTTTTTCCCGACGTTATTCACCAACGCCGCACTGGACGTTGATACGCGGGAGCCCTGGTGGGAGGGCAAGGATGGCCCAGTGCCCGAACACGTCGAGGACTGGCAGGGCAAGCCATGGACGCCAGGATCGGAAAAGACGGCAGCGCATCCCAACTCGCGGTTCACGGTGTCCATAGCCCAGTGCCCGAGTACGTCGCCGGAGTTTCACAACCCCAAGGGCGTGCCAATATCGGCGCTGCTGTTCGGAGGACGACGGACCCGCCTGATACCCCTTGTGTACGAGGCCTTCAACTGGCAGCACGGCGTGTTTGCCGCGTCGGCGATGGGGACCGAGACCACGTCAGCGGCCATGCACATGGTGGGGATGCTGCGGCGGGATCCAATGGCTATGCTGCCCTTCTGCGGATACAACATGGGGGACTATTTCCGCCACTGGTTGACCATGGGCCAGCGCATTCCGCATCCGCCCAAGCTGTTCTTCATCAACTGGTTCCGCACGGACGATTCCACCGGGGAGTTTTTGTGGCCCGGCTTTGGCGAGAATATCCGGGTGCTCAAGTGGATAGCCGACCGCGTCAGGGGCCGCATCGGGGCGCGGGAAACGCCAATTGGGCTGATGCCGCACCAAGGCGACATCGAACTGAGCGGCTTGAACGTTTCCCAGGAGGCGCTGGAGCGGCTGTTTAAGGTTCATCGGGAAGCATGGCTGGCTGAGGCAGCAGAAGTGGGACAGTTCTATGAGCAGTTTGGCGACCGGCTGCCCCCGGAGCTGTGGGAAGAGCATCATGCGCTGGTGAAGCGGCTGGAAGGCTCTGCCTGAGGTTGTCAAGAGGTTGTTGAGGGAGACCGCAGTCCTGCCTACGGGACTGCGGTCTTATTGTTGCATCCTTAACAAGACTCAAGACTCGCGCAAGAAG
>JANZZA010000554.1 GCA_026419655.1 Armatimonadota bacterium
TCTCAAGGAGGTGAGTGTAGTGAGACGTGGGTTTACGCTAATCGAATTGCTGGTGGTGATCGCGATCATTGCGATCCTGGCAGCCATCCTATTTCCGGTCTTCGCTCGGGCCCGAGAGAAGGCGCGGCAGGCTAGCTGCCAAAGCAACCTCAAGCAGATTGGCCTGGCCGTGCACATGTACGCGCAGGACTACGATGAACGGCTGCCGCTGGGCGACTATCCCGGCGCGGCCCACTACGACGAATTCACCGGCGACCCGGATTCGCTGTGGTACTGGCAGTACAACCTCTTGCAGCCATACGTAAAGAACGTTCAGATTTTCCGCTGCCCCAGCAAGTCGCCCGAGAATCGGAACTGCTCATGTCGGCAAGAGGGTGCGCCGCGGGCTTTGTGGGGCTATGGAGCTAACTGCACCGCTGGCCAGAGCCCGATAGCTCGCGCCCTTGCTGAAATCCAGGCGCCAGCCGAGACGGTCTACGCTGCAGATGCCGACTGCCTCGTCGTGCGGACCGACCAGCCGGAGTGGTATACCCTTTTCCCAACCCCCAACGGCGGCGTTTGTCCTACCACCTTCAGCCCGCACAACGACGGCAAGAACCATCTCTACTGCGACGGGCACGTCAAGTGGCACAGGGTGCAGAGCCTGCACTGGAGATACTGGACGCTCAACCCGAACGACTAGTTGGCGCAGTGCGCGGCGCAATGAAGCTGTAGGCATCAGCCGCCGGCCAGGGGTCCCTGGCCGGCGGCTCGCGTTTACATGACCACAGCCCGTCGGCCTCATGAGTGCGGCTGGATGCGAGATGGTACTCCGTTATCAGATGAGATTGTGGCGAAAGCTAGCGCTGTCGTATTCAGACTGAAGAAGATGGGGAACGCCGCGCTCCAGACATCCTGCCCCAGGTTCCGTCCGCCGTGCGCTAGAGAAAACTTTTGAACGGTCTCCCAAGGATTGTTCTCCTGGGCGCATGCTAAGAGCACAAAATAGACCAGCAAGGCCGACTGGCAAACCCATTGCGGACTGTCGCAACTGCTAACTCTGGCTTATGCACCGCGAAGAAACTCCCTAGCGTCCCCCGGTAGACCTTTTAGGCGGAAGCGCGCCTGCGATGCCCTCAACAGGCCTTAGCAAGCGCATCCCAAGGACTTTTCTCTCGGGCACCCCCACGACCCGCGAAAGAGGCCAGGAAGACTTGCCGGCAAAACCTCCTGAAGCGAGACCTGCGCCACGACTACATTCCCAAACTCTTTGGCGCTGTTTCTACGGCCGGCACCTGACCTACTCGTAAACCTCAAGCTCGGCGACGGACATTTGGCTGCCTGGCTGGTCCGGGCCGTCGGGTTTGAGCGCAGACACGCGGACAAAACGGGCCCGCACGGGGTCGAATCCGCACTCGTAAGGCTGGCCGGCGTGATTGTCCACGTCGGCAACGACCTGCCACGTCTGGCCGTCTTCGGAGAGCAGTATCTGGAAATGAGTAGCGTAGCCGGGCCCGAAGGTGACCTTGACGCGGCGCAATGTGAAGACATCTAGCAGGTCCACGTGAAAGGTCCAGGGCCATTCGCCGCCGGCAAGGGCAAAGGTGTCCGGGCGGCCGTCAACGCCCAGGCGCGGGAAATGCACGCCGCTATTGACCTCAAGCTCATGCGAGCCGTCCAGGCTAAGCAGGCGCGCCGGCTTGCGGAAGGCAAGATTGCCTGGCGGTACTGGTGGAGCAGCCTTGTAATTAGCCAGGCCCGGGCGTAGAGCCTTCAGGACCTCAAGCTGGGACCGGTCAAGACTGCCGTCGCGGTACAAGAGCACGTCAATGGACACCACGCCGCCAAAGCGATTGACCTCACCCACGTACTCAATCATTTCCTGCTTGCCGTACCGGACGCCCGGTTGACCCCAGCCAGTACCCAGATATGAAAGAATATGCCACTGCTCGCCGTCCACGAAGCGCTGAAGGGGCCGGTCGAAGAAAACGTTCTGCTCGCCAGCCGTGTAGTCCTCGTGGCGCGTATAAGGCCGGACGCGGTCCTGGACGCCGGGATTGAGGGCGACGATGGCCCTGGGATTGCCAGCCCGCAGCGCCTGAGCCATGAGCCCCAACAGGTCGTCGTCATAGCCAATCCATGAATAGCAGCCGTCTACCCACCAGCCGGCAATTTTTTCCCCGTACCGCAGGGAATACTCACGCCCGACCGATGTCCACTTCTCGACAAACTCACGTTGCGCCACCGAAGCCCACCCGAAGGCAGCTGCCGCCTTCTCATCGGCCCGCGGGCCGTCGCCGGTGAAGTACAGCATCAAGGGAATGTTGCGGCGGCTCAGCGACTGGTACAG
>JANZZA010000572.1 GCA_026419655.1 Armatimonadota bacterium
AGAACTGGACTTCTACTATATGCTCTGCATGGACACGCACCAGGATTTCCTTGAAGACGGCTGGAAACGCAATCCTTACAACGCTGCGAATGGCGGGCCGTGCCAGACAGTAAAGGATTGGTTCACGAATGAGCAGGCGCGAGCGCTTTATCGGAAACGGCTGCGCTACACAGTGGCTCGCTGGGCCTATTCGCCTCATGTTCTTTGCTGGGAATTTGGCAACGAATTTGAGGGCTGGCCCGACACCGACCTGGCGACCAAAATCGGGTGGCACCGCGAGATGGGCGCATATCTGGCCGCCCTTGACCCGTATCGGCACCTGATTACCACAAGCTGGTGGGGCCACACCGGCCCTGAAGAGTGCTGGCGCATTCCCGAGATGGACATCGTCCAGACCCACTGTTACACCAACAACGACCTCAACGTAGCCGAGCAAGTGAGGGGCTTTTGCCTCAAGCAGTGGCAGGCCTTCGAGAAACCGCATATCTTCGGCGAGTTTGGCATCCGCAGCCACACAACTACCGAGGACAAGGACCCAAAGGGCTGGGCGCTACACAACGCCTTCTGGGCGGGCCTCTGCAGCGGCTGCTGCGGCATCCCAATGCCCTGGTGGCACGAGAATTACATTGACCCGCTCGATCTGTATTTCCATTTCACGGCCATTCGGCGCTTTGCTGATGGGCTGCCCTTCGGGACGGCCCGCTGGGAGCAACTGTCGGTGGCGTCGCCGGAGTACGCCCAGCAGCCGGAAAAGCCAATAGTCAAAGACGTTGTTCTCTATCCGGTCAGCCAGTGGGGCAAGGCGCGCGTGGCGGAGTTTCAGGTGGCACCCGACGGGTCTATCAATGACCCCGATGCCCTGCACGATTTGCTCCACGGCCGCGGCCACACCGACCTGCGTAATCCACCGAGTTTCACGGTGAATTATCCTCAGCCGGGGCAGTTCATCGTTACCGTCGGCCGTGTCTCCAGTTCTGGGCTGCTGCGGATATGGGTGGATGACAACCTTGTGCTTGAGCGCGAGTTTCCCTGTGGCGAGGGCATTGGCAAGGAGTCGGTTTATCGGCCGCAGTGGAATTTGTGGGAGTCTGTCTACGATGAGGACGTTGTGGTGGATGTACCTGCCGGCCGGCACCGAATCACGGTGGACAATGACGGTCGGGACTGGATGCAGATAAGGCGATACGTGTTCACGGGCTGCTGCGTTGTGGACAAGCCGAACCTGCTGATAGCTGGCCTGGCCGCGCGCCGCCCGGCGGAACAAGGCCGGGGCGACAGGCTGGATGTAGCCATAGTGTGGATTCAGAACCGTGACAGTGACTGGTACAACCACGGGCGCGGCGAGGTTCGGCCGGTGCCGCCGTCGGTCGTAACTTTGGCCGGTTTCCAGGACGGTCTGTACGAGGTCGAGTGGTGGGAGACGTGGCATGGTGCGCCTTTGCGGACTGAGCGTGTGTCCGCGCAGGAGGGCCGTTTGAGGTTGACCGTCGGCGGGCTGGATACTGATCGTGCTGCAAAGATTAGGTGTGTCGAATGAAGGTTCCGGCGGTGCGTGTGCGCCAACGGGGCGCGTTGACTTGTCAGGACGTGTGTGGTGAAAGCGGCATCAAGTGCGGTAAGGTGGCGTGGCGTACAACCTTTTCAAGGGTGACTGTTACAAAACTCGCCTCGGCGTAGATTCTAGTCCATGTATGGCACGGCTTTGTGCCGGCAAGCAATGCTGCGTGGCCGCGACTCACTCGTGAAGGATGGCTTTGCACCAGTCATAGAGGTTTTCCGCCAAAGGCTTACACAGGCTGCCTCCCCAAATCGCAGCTTTAGGGGCGGAGAGCATGAGCACGGCTGGGAACGGTAAGCAAGCCTGCCCGTAGCTCTAATCCGGGGGATTGCCGGGAAGATGCAAGGTCTTGCACTCATTTTGAGTACGGGTTTGCTAACATTTTCCGCGAGCAGCGCATCGGCTGTGAGAACAGGCCAGCCAGGTGATAAGGGTTTAATGCGCCTCGGGGTCGCCGACACGATGGTCAAGCTTCCACGGGCTGGCCAGTCGCATCGGGCTGTGAACTTCGGTGCGCCGGTGAAGATAGACCTGGCTCGCGGGGAGTTCGAGAGTGCTCAGGTAGTGGTGGTGGCGCCCGATAACGTGCCGCTGAAGGGTGTGACGGTGGCTCTCAGCCCGTTGCGCCGGGACAACGGAGATCCAGCGGCCGTGTGGCCCAGGGATTCCATCAGCTTGTGGCGTGTTGGCTACGTCGAGGTGTTCAATCTCTGGGCGCCACACAACAACCTCGGCTGGCAGCCAGACCCCCTCTTGCCACTTGGTAACTCCTTTGACGTCCCTGCGGGCGCGATGCAGCCCATCTGGGTGCGGTTTCGCGGACCCGAAAGGCTCCCGGCGGGCCTGTATCGCGGGGAGCTGATGGCCACAGCAGAGAACACGAAGCCCGCGAAAGTGCCACTCCATGTCCGACTATGGGATTTTACGTTGCCCAAGGAGCAGCATTTTACGTGGAGTGTGCCAGTCTGGGGCGGCCAGTGGGAGACAATGTACCCGAGCAGCGTGACTCCTGCTCGCTGGCGCGCGTATTTGTCAATGCTGCTGGATTATCGTGTCTCACCCTTCCCGCTTACGCCGGAGGAAATGGATTTTTGTTACGCGCGAGGGCAGCGAGAGTTTTGTCTGATGTGTTTCCCTGCTGACCACGTGCCCCCTGACGCCCGGAATCGAGTGTCAGAGGTGGCAGCCGTCTGGCGGACACGCCCTTGGGCCGGCAAAGCGCATGCCTACATACTCCTTGGCGACGAGGCTCCGCCAGAATGGTATCCTCACATCCGTGCCCAGGGCGACCTGGTCAAAGAAGTGGCGCCTTTCATCCGCAGCCTGTTCACTTTAAGTCCCGAAAACTCCACTCTGGGTTATGCTGCGTATCTTGAACAAATGGCAGGTCACGCGGACGCGGTGATTCTGGCCGCGGCGCCCTGCTATCCGGTGCATGAGATGACCGCCCGCGCCCGCGAGCTGGGGCTGGCGGTATGGTGGTATTTCGTGGCCTGTCATTACTACATACCCTCACAGGGTGTAGAGGCGCGTTCGATTTTCTGGCGCCACTGGAAGTATCGCATCCCCGGCCAGCTTCACTGGGGGATGACTTACTGGGGCGACGCAAACATCGCAGGCCGGGACGGTAAAAAATGGCCGGATTTGCCCTGGGACACGAGAGGCTCACGGGCCGGGGATGGTTATCTGGTCTATCCGGCTCC
>JANZZA010000617.1 GCA_026419655.1 Armatimonadota bacterium
CTCTACGACCTCCTTCGGCCCATTGTAGCCGCGCTGTTGTGCCAAAGCCAAGCCCGCAAAGGAGGAGACTGCTCGGTTGTCTCGCGCTTGTTGTTCAGGCGACGGCGGAAATGGCCCAAGCGCCTTTACTGCATTTTCCGCAGGAAACTCGTTGAAAAGGGGTATCCCTCAGACCCGCTTCCCAAACTTTTCCCTGCTGCTTCCATAGCATACGCCAGCGAGTGAGGTGCCACGCTGACGAGAGGAGGCGGCAGGCAGCACGCACACCGAAGTCCCTGTGGTACCGCGTCATTGATGGCTTGTCACCAAGGCCGTCAGCACGATCAGTGCGCCGAAGCGCTGTGGAAGGGGCCACCATGAAGCCCACACGACAGCATGCACCCCGGGAAGACGCACAGGCTGGTGTAGTGCCTGGGAAGCAGATGTCCGGCAAGGCCATGTCGTTGGCGCAGATGTCAGCCCCTAGACGGACATTGGCCACAGCCTACAGCGCCAACGCCACCGTAACTGACTCGTAACACTTTGTCTATCAAGAGCACGGGACCAAGTGCCGAAGCATACCGCGACTGCAGGCAACCAAAAGGAGGAGATGGCAGATGCGTAAGGTATTGGCAGAGCTGTGGCGCGACGAGGACGGGCTGACCTCCGTCGAGTATGCGTTGCTGCTGGTGCTGATTGTCGTGGTGGCGATTACCGCCTGGACGACCCTCGGCAGCAACGTGTCGAGCAAGGTGGATACGGTCGCGGACACCGTCGCTGGCAGCTAGCAGAGCAGCCCTGGGCCGCCGGGCCATCTTCGCAACCCAGCTCTGGCCCGGCGGCCACGACTTTTTGCGGCAACAACGGCGGTGGCCCTACTGGCCTACGTGAGATGCGTGGCTCTGCAGCTGCTTCTCTGCTGCAAAAGCTCAGCGGGCCATCCTGTCCATGGAGGCGGCGATTGTGGGCGCCGAGGTGACACGGACCGCATGGCGCAAAAACCAGCGTGGGGTAGTTACGGTGGAACTGGCGCTCGTGGCACCAGTGCTGATGTTGTTCCTTTTTGCTGCAGTAGAGCTTGGCGCACTAATGGCTGACGTTGTAGTGCTCAATGCGGCAGCCCGAGCTGGGGCGCGAAGTGCGGCGGTCGGGTGGCCAACTAGTGTTGTCGAAGACCGCATCGAGTCGGTAGCCAGCAGCTTAGACCTGCAACAGCTTTCGATTTCCCTGCAATGGCGCAGGCTTGAGAATGGGACGTGGACGGCATGGACCAACCTTGGGAATGCCAACGACGGTAGCGGGTTGGTCAACGATGCTCCCCAGGGTGCGGAGATACGTGTGGTGTTGTCTTACCGCCACGAACTCCTCGCGCCGGGCATCTTCGGCTTCTTGGCCAATGCCCCCGGCCTTGCCTACCGCACGATCCACGCCGTCGGATACATGCAACGAGAATGAGTCAGCTCACGGTGGTGGCAACAGAACCTGTGCCCGGCGCGGCGAGCAAGCTGCTGGACAGCCTGGCCGACAGCGGTCCGCTTGAAGTGCGGGGTTTTGCGGCGGACGGCATGGAGGCAGCGCGCATGGCCGTCATGCTGCGCCCGGACGTACTGCTGCTCCACGCAGCCATGCCTGGAATGAGCGGTCTCCAGGTGGCTCAGATAGTGAGCCAGGCGGCCCCAGAAGTTGCCTGCGTCGTGCTGGCCGACAAACAGGACGAAAAGCTGCTGCGGTTGGCAATGATGTCGGGAGCGAGGGCCGTGGTCAGCCCGGATATGAGCTCTCACAGCATTTATGAGCAGATTCTTCAGGCCGCGGCGGGCAAACGAGTGCGCGAAACCGTCGAGTATGCCCGCGCCACGGATCCAGACCAGTCGCCGGTTTGTGTCGGTGTTGCAGGGGTTGTGGGTGGGTCGGGACGTACCACGATAGCCGTGAATCTGGCAGTCTTACTGGCCCAGCGGGCGCCAAAAGACTCCATACTGGTCGAGATGGTGCCCCAGGCTGGGCGGGCGGCCTTCTTGCTCAATCTTAAACCTCGCAGTGGCCTGGCCGATTTGCTTGAGGCAGGCGAGGATTGGCCCGATTATGCCCTGGAAGCATGCCTGACAGAGCATTCCTCTGGCCTGCGGCTGCTGGCAGGTTGCTCCGGCGCCGGATGCGGCCTGCTGGACCGAATAAGCCTTCCCTTCACCGCAGCGCTCGTGAGCCACATCCGCAGGCGCTATCGTTTCGCCGTCTTTCACATGCCATCAGCCCTGTGGTCGGCGGGAGCCTACTTGCTGCGGCGCTGCGACAAAGTTCTGGTCGTGACTACAGGAACAGACATGCTCTGCTTGCACGACACGGCAAGCTACGTAGCAGCCCTGACCGAACTTGGCGTGCCCAGGGCAAGCATAACAATCGTCATGAACAAAGTAAGCCGCGGTGACAAGGTCACGCGGACAGCGATGGCCGAGGCATGCGGCATATCGGATGTGGTCGAGATTCCCGCTGATCCCAAGACCTCCAATGAAGCCATGGGCGTCATGATGCCCGCTGTCGTATACGCAGCTAACAGCCCACTGTCGCGTGGTCTCAGGAGTCTGGCCGAGAGACTGATCACACAGAGGGTGGCCGTTGCCGCGTAGGTTATGGCGGCAAGACGGTCTGGGGCAGAAGCGACAGGTATGTGGAAAAGATACGGTGACGGGGGCGGTCAGCCCGCGGTGATGTGCATGCACTACGAACATGATGTCTGGCACCTCAATTTCCAGCCTGGTCTAAACCTCGAAGACCAGCTAAAGGTTTTCGAGATAGTGATGGCGGTGCACCACGAGCTGGTAGCGACGACAGAGCTGCCGCAGTTGCGGGAGATGTCAGGAGCGGCTCTCAATGCGGCAATCAACGACGCCCTAGAAAGGCTGGCTGTCCAGCACGGCTGGCGGCTCACTCCCCGTTTGCGTGCTCAGGTCGTGGAGCTGACGACTTCGGAGTTGCGCGGCTTCGGCCCGATTGATCCCCTTCTCGCCGACGATGAAATCAGCGAAATAATGGTCAACGGGCCGCATGCGGTCTATGTGGAGCGGCGAGGGAAAATCGAGCATAGCGACGTGATTTTCTACGATGATGACCACATCCTGCGCATCATAGATAGGATCATCGCTCCGCTGGGGCGCCGCCTCGACGAATCAAGCCCAATGGTGGACGCGCGTCTGCCAGATGGCTCCCGCGTAAATGCTGTCATTCCGCCGGTAGCTCTGTTGGGGCCGTGCGTCACCATCCGCAAGTTCGCTCGCCAGCCCTACACGGCCGACGACCTGGTGGCCTTTGGCACCATGACAGCCGACATGCGCGATTTCTTGCGGGCCTGCGTCGAGGCGCGACTGAATATCCTGGTTTCCGGGGGCACCGGCTCGGGCAAGACCACTACTCTCAACGTCCTCTCGTCCTTCATCCCCAATGACGAGCGCATAGTTACAATCGAGGACGCCGCAGAGCTACAGCTTCAGCAGGAACATGTGGTTCCACTGGAGGCCCGGCCGCCAAACCTGGAGGGACGCGGCGAGGTAACCATTCGCCAGTGTGTGCGCAATGCTCTTCGGATGCGGCCAGACCGAATAGTGGTGGGTGAAGTACGTGGCGCCGAGGCCCTGGACATGCTGCAGGCGATGAACACTGGCCACGATGGATCCCTTTCCACCCTGCACGCTAATTCCCCACGCGATGCCCTGAGCCGGCTTGAGACCATGGTGCTCATGGCTGGCATGGACCTGCCCTCCCGGGCAGTCCGGGAGCAGATAGTCTCGGCCCTCGACCTGGTCGTGCATCAATCCCGGCTCCGAGATGGCTCGCGCAAAATCGTCTGCATTGCCGAAGTCCAGCGCCTCGAAGGCGACGTAATCACCATGCAAGAGCTTTTTGTATTCAATCAGAGGGGCGTGGACTGTGAGGGCCGGGCCATCGGAGAACATACCTATACGGGTC
>JANZZA010000192.1 GCA_026419655.1 Armatimonadota bacterium
GAGCCCAACGACGGGACGGTATGGTTTGACGATATTTCGATGGAGCGGGTGCCCGCAGCCAGCCCGGCGCCCATTCCGCCCGTCCTTCGCGCTGAAACTGCCGCGGGAGCCGATGGTGGGCTGAGGCTGTCCTGGGATAAAGGGGCTTTGGGGCCTGGTGCGGTGTGGCTTTATGTTTACTGCAGCCGGGAGCCTCTGCGAAACTGGCAGGAGATGGCGCCGGCGGCAATCCTGGACGCTGATAAGGGAGAAGGATTTCTCTGGTCCCTGACCAACGGAGAGCGCTACTATGTGGCAGCGCGGGCGGTAGACGCGGACGGGAGGGCATCGGAATTGAGCGAGCAAGTTGAGGGCACCCCGCAGGATAAGCAAGCACCAAGGCCCGGCCTGGCTGAGGCGCGACGCCTGGCGGACGGCAAGGTTGAAGTACTCTGGTGGCCGCATCCGCTGGACGAAGACCTTAGCCGCGTCGCTGTGTGCCTGGGGTCGGCAGACGTGCCCAGGGTCCTTGAAGAAAGCAACGTGGAAGCTTTGCCGGACGCGCCCTTCTATTGCACTCAGCCTGTCAAGAGATTCGAGGTGGCCGTCCCAGCCGGCACGGAAAGAATAGGTGTTCGCTGCGCGGATAAGAGTGGTAACTGGGGGGAAGTGGGGTGGCTGAACATCCTGCCGGCCGCAGGGAAGGAAGATTTGGGTGACCGTTGCCATCTTTGGGCCGTACCGGGCACCCAGAACGTGCCGCGAGATGCCCAACCCGCAGGACCCAGCCGCACACCTCGACTTGAGCTGATGCGCGGCCAGGCCAAGGGCTTTCAGGTGGTGGCACGGCCGACTATAGACCTGCACGCTGCCCGCGTGGTTATCAGCGAACCCTTGGTGTCAGAAGACGGCCGGGGCAGGATTGACCCGCGCCATGTTGCCTGGCACTTCGTGAATTACGTGGAGCTGCAGGCTAATTCCATAAACACCACCGGCGAGGAACGGGTATGGGATGCGCCAGCAGAATTTCCCGACGAGCTAAGTGACGATGTCTCCCGCGACTTGCCCGCAGACCGTGCGCAGCCAATCTATGTCCGTGTCACGGCACCGCGCGATGCTCAGCCCGGAATTTATCGCGGGCGCGGGTGGCTGGAATGTGCCGAGGGCAGAAAGCCTTTTGAGGTCGAGGTGCGGGTGTGGCCGGTGGAGCTGCCCGACAGACCGCGTCTGAAGTTCGTCTACTGGTTTGGCTGGAACGAAGTATGTAAGCAGTTTGGCGTGGAAGAACGCTCTGAGGACGGCTGGCGGGCATTGAGGCAGATTGCCCGGCTGATGAAAGCACACCATCAGAACGCCGTGGTGGTTCCCTGGTCGCTGGTGAAAACGTGGCGTCGGGCGGACGGGACCTTGCTGCACGACTTCAGCGATTTTGACCGCTACGTGGAAATCTTTCGGTCTGAAGGCGTGGATGCTTTATTCTGCCTGAGTCATTTCGGCGCCCGCACGACCGGCGAGTGGGAATGTCCTACCATGAGCTCCCACCGCCACGTTGTCCGGCGCCTGGACACTGGCGAAGAGGAGGCAATAGATGCCGTGGACCTGTTGCCCGCGCTGCAGGAGCATATCGGGCAACTGGGCCTCATTGACCGCTTCGTCGTGCACGTTGCGGACGAGCCAATACCAGTGAATGAAGCCAGCTATCGAGAGTTATCTGAGCGAGTGCGGCAGGCAGCGCCGAAGCTGAGGCGCATTGACGCCATTCACGTGCCGGACCTGCGCGGCGCGCTAGAAATATGGGTGCCGCAACTGAACTACTTCGAGCAGTGGCTGGAGAGCTACAGGCAGGCACAGCAGGAAGGCTATGAGATATGGTTTTATGTGGCCTGGGTGCCACAGTGGAAGTACCCTAACAGGATGATTGACGGGCCGGCCATAAAACCGCGCATCCTGCACTGGCTCAATGCGATTTACGACACCACCGGCTACCTGCACTGGGCCCTGAACTGGTGGAGCATTCCGCTCACGAGCCTCAACTCGCCTGGCGACCAGTACATCACCTGGCCCAGCAAGCGCTGGATTGCCAACAGCTCGCTGCGATATGAAGCGGAGCGAGAGGGTTTAGAGGACTGCGAGCTGATGTTCATGGTGCGCGACCATTTTATGGCCAGGGGCATCACGCGGGACCAGGCCCAACGCCGCATGGAAAGCACCGCCCGCAAGGCAGTGCCGGCAATACAGGAGTACACGCGGTCGTGGCAGGACCTGGAGCAGGCAAGGGTGGAGATGCTGCAAATACTGGCTGGCGAGTAACATACCCGGTCCTTCGTCGGCTAATCCCCCGGCGCTTGTTAGGAGGGCGCTGTGGTGTAAACGGTATAAGAAGTTTGGGAAGGGGGCCTGGGGGATAGCCCTTTTCAACGGGTCTACCACAGAAGAAGTCACCGTTTTTACGCGCTTCATTGAATGCTGCGACGGAAATTCCGGATGCGGGCACCAGGCCGCGGTTCACCCTGGTGATTGCCCGGACAAGAAGCGCTATGCAGCGCCGCCGAATGTTACGCCAGGAGACGGCAACCGTTGCTTTGTGGTGCAAAGGGGGAGCATAGATGGTCAGGATAGGGATGCTTGGCAGCGGTTTTGTGGCTGATTTTTACATGCAGGGCCTGCGGGACGTACCTAACCAACAGGTGGTGGTCAACTACTCGCGCAGCGAGGAGCGGGCACGGGATTTTTCCGAGCGGTGGGGCGTGCCGGAATGGACGACGCGCATGGAAGACGCGGCTGACCGCGACGACGTTGACCTGGTGCTGATAGCCCTCCCCAACCACCTGCACCGCGAGGCTGCGCTTCTGCTGGCCGACCACAAAAAGAATATGGTCTGTACGAAGCCCCTGGCCCGCAGTGCGGCCGAGGCCAAAGAGATGCTCGATGCCGTGCGCTCAGCCGGCGTCATGCATGGCTACGCAGAGACGGAAGTGTTCAGCCCGGCGGTGATGCACGCGCGAGCGCTCATCGAGCGTGGGGCCATTGGCGATGTGATAAGCGTGCGCTCAAGAGAAGCTCACGCCGGCCCTCATGCGGCCCATTTCTGGGACCCGGAACTCGCTGGCGGCGGCGCCCTGCTGGACATGGGGTGCCACTGCATCGAGGCCGCGCGCTATTTCATCGGCAAGAACGTGCAGCCCGTCGAGTGCCTGGCCTGGGGCGAGCGGCTGTATCATCGCGACAAGACACAGGCCGAAGATTCCGCCGTACTATTGCTTCGCTTCGAGGGCGGCCAGATGAGCATCACCGAGACAAGCTGGATTGCCCGTGGCGGCCTGGACCTGCGAAACGAAATCTACGGCACCATGGGCACAATCTTCACCGACGTCACTCGTTCCACGCCTATCAGGGCCTTTGTGATGGGCGAAGGCGCTGGCTATGTCGTCGAGAAGGCCGAATCCGAGACGGGCTGGGTTTTCCCCTGCGTGGACGAAGCACGGGTTTATGGCTACCACGAGGAAATGCGGCATTTCGTCGCGTGCGCAGCCACCGGCCAGACGCCTCGCGAGACCTTCGAGGACGGCTACATCGTCAACGTCATCCTCGACGCCGCCTACCGCTCCATGAAATCGAAACGCTGGGAACCAGTCGAAATATAGAAACCGCCACCCCTTGCGACAGCCCGCGCGCGGCAAAAGACCTGGCTGCGCCAGCATCGGGAAGACGCCTTCACGGACATGCTGCTCTGGGGGAAACCCTTTGAAAAGGGTTGTCCCCCAGACCCCCTTCCCAAACTTCCTCGTGCTGCCCATGCGCCTGCGCCCTTTAGCACCACGATTCAAAGCCCCCTCGAAATGGCGGGCTGCGTAGCTGGAAACCGTAAACCCTAACCTCCTGCAGTTACCTCCCGGCACGGAAATACGACGTGCAGTCTCCCGCAAGGCCGAAAAGAATCCGAAACATTCGGCAGCTATTCTCTCCCATGACAGCACGAAGGCTTGGTTGGGCACGGTTGACAGGCAATCGGAAGCAAGGAGGCGCAGAAGATGAAAATCAAAATGCTCAAAATGGCAGCGGTGATGATCGCCCTTGCGGCCGCTTTCACGCTGGCTGCGCTGGCAGTGGAGTTCCCCCACCCGACGGAACTGGAAGGGTTAAATGCGGCTGATGTGGCGTGGGTGTCAATCGCCGCTGGCCTGGTCATGCTGATGACCCCGGCCCTGGGCTTCTTTTACGGCGGCCTGGTGC
>JANZZA010000708.1 GCA_026419655.1 Armatimonadota bacterium
TCCCTGGGGCGTGGAACCCTACGGCAGCCCGAAAATAACCATCTTCCGCCTATCGCCCGCGCCTGCGCCGCGACGCTAAAGGAACCTAATCCATGACAGCGAACCTATATGCGACAGACGAACAGGCAAAACACGGGAAGCAAATATATCCCGCGAGGCCACAAGGCCACGGACGGCGGATAGGTAGCCAAGCTGCAAAAGCCTTCCACGTGACGACCTGCAAAGGGGTGTGAAAAATGGCGGCGACCATGAAGGCAGCGGTGCTTCATGCAATCGGCGACATGCGGGTTGAGGAAATGCCCATGCCGGAGATTCGGGAGCCAAACGACGTACTGCTGCGGGTGAGGGCCGTGGGCATTTGCGGGTCTGACATACACTTCTACACCCGCGGCCGGATCGGTGACTTCATTCTCGAAACGCCGACGATTATGGGCCACGAGAGCGCCGGCGAAGTGGTAGAAGTAGGCCCAGCCGTCAAACACCTAAAGCCGGGCGACCTGGTGGCCATTGAACCGGGCCGCACATGTCGTAAATGCGACTACTGCCACGGCGGCCGGTACAACCTTTGCCCCGACGTCATATTCATGGGCACGCCCCCTGTTCACGGGGCGTTTTGCGAATACGTGGTCTGGCCAGCTGATTTCTGTTTCAAATTGTCCGAAGGAATGACCGCCGAAGAAGGGGCCATGATGGAGCCGCTGTCCGTGGGGATGCACGCTTGCCGGCTGGGCAAAGTGAAGGCTGGCGACAGCGTGGGCATTCTGGGCAGCGGGCCGATAGGTCTGACTGCCCTGATGGCAGCGAAGGCCCATGGAGCCACGGCCGTCTATATTACCGACATGGTCGAAGCGCGCCTGGAGGTGGCCCGCAGCCTCGGCGCCACCGCAACGATAAACGTGGCCGAGAAAGACGCCGTGGACGCCATAGCGGAGCTGACCGGCGGCCGTGGCGTGGACGTGGCACTGGACTGTGTTGGCTCTACGGACACGCTCCAGCAGTGCTTCCGCATAGCCAAGACGGGCGGGGCCGTGCAGATTGTCGGCATGCCCGCCGAAATGTATCCGCAAATACCTATCTACGACCTCATCAACCGCGAACTCACAGCCACCGGGACCTTCCGCTACGCCAACTGCTACCCGGCATCCATCGCCATCACGGCAGCCGGCCTGGCCAATGTCAAAGCCCTAATCACGCACCATTTCAGCCTTGACGAGACGCCCCAGGCCATTGCCTGGGTACACGAGAATCGCGACAAGGTGATAAAGGCCATCGTCCATCCATGAGGGCATCTGCGAGCCTGAAACTATGCCGCAACAGGTGTATTCGTGGAGCAATTTAGTGCCGGTGGTGGTCTTTGTTGGGGCGCTAGTCGTGATGTTTTGGTGGATCGTGGTGCGGCCCGAAAAGAAACGAATCCGCGACCACATCGAGCTTGTACGCAGCCTCAAGCCCGGAGATAAGGTCGTTACCGCAGGTGGCATCCATGGAACAATCGTGGAGGTCAAGGAGCGCGTCGTAGAGCTAGAGGTGGCCACTAAAGTCGTTCTCACAGTGGATAAATATGCGGTAAGAAGGAGAGTGCAGGAAGACAGGCAGCGAGAGGAACAAAAGAAACGATAGCGGTGACAAGAACGAGTAGGATGACTGGCCAATAAAGGGACACAGGGGCAAGGATGGCGAGGACCAGGTGTTGAACATCGTAGCTCTGGTTGCCGCTGGGGTGGCGGTTGTGGCGGCGGGGATGGCAATATGGTGGGCACGGCGGGCGTATATGGCCGCGGCCGCACCACATTCGCGTGTTCTTGCCGACCTTCTCGCCCGCGTTGAACAGGGCGAAGTCCAGCGCCTGCCCATGCTCCTGCGCCAGCTAGACCAGCACCTAGCAGCCGTTGACGCCCGGCTGGAAGCGATACACAGTCAGCTCATCACAGCCGTGCAGAAAATAGGCCTGGTGCGCTATGACGCCGACCCGGACCTGGGTGGGCGAGTGAGTTTTGTGCTGGCGCTACTTGACGCCAACGACGACGGCATCCTGCTCACCTCCGTTTACCGGCTTGAGGACAATCGCGTGTACGTGCGAGAAGTCAGCGGCGGGAAAGTGGCCCACGAGCTTAGCCCGGAAGAAGCCCGCGCCCTCGACATGGCCCTGAACGAGGACTTGCAGCGTCTCCGCCAGGAAAAGCGAACTGCAGCACGGCAACCTGGGCAGGACCAACGAAAGGAACCGACACCCACCAGCTCAGCGTCCGGGGGAGAAGTGGCGTGAGCAAGCCGCTGCCCGAAGCTTTCCTGCAACAAGCCGACGGTTTCGTAGAGTTCCTGGCCGTTGAGCGGGCTCGCTCCGACAACACCATAGCGGCCTACCGGCGCGACCTGGATGACTATGCGCGCTTCTTGAGCCGCCGCGGCCGAGGAAGCTTCACCGAGGCAACAAGCGAAGACGTGCGGGAGTATATGACGTTTCTGCAGAAGGACATGAGGCGCAGCCGCACGACGGCCGCCCGGCGGCTAAGCGCCATGCGGATGCTGCATCGCTATCTGCTGCGCGA
>JANZZA010000711.1 GCA_026419655.1 Armatimonadota bacterium
AGATGTGTATAAGAGACAGGAGAAGGGGCTGCTGGGGAGACTGAGATTTGGTAGACGCCTTGAGTGGATTGGCGCGGCTGCCTAGGGCAGGCGTGGACGGGGGAAATTAGGGAGTTTTGCAACAGAAGGCCAAGCTTGCAGGAGGTGCATAAAAACGCCAGCAAGAAAAACCTCCAAACCCCTAACCCAGCCCACCGGTAGTCTTTCCTGACAGCTTCTGGGGCGCCCTTCTCGGCTGCTCCATCCCTCCCGGTATCGGTAAATCAGGGCTATGCAACAGTGTCCGAAGAAAGGAGCTTAGTAGACTATCAGGCACACGGTACTGTACGCCTTGGGCACCTCAGCTAACGCTGCACGAGCCTTTGCGACAATTGCCTTTCAGAAGGTGACTGTTGCAAAAGTCTGAAGCCACCTGGGGGCGGGCAAGACAATGCACACGGTTGCTCGCTGGATGTTTTACTTGCGGCCACGCCCCGCGGTCCCTACCGCGCCTTTTGCAACAATAACCCTTGTGTCCTTCGCGATGACCTGGAAGCCGGCCACATCATTCGGCTGCCTCTAGCTGTCTTTTAGTCTGTTCCAGCCGTGCGAGCTTCTTTTCGATTAGCTCCCGGTTGTACATGTAGCCATAAGCTTCGCCGTGAAAACCAAGGCGCGGGTCGGCGTCAACCAGGGGCAGGGCAGCCTCGCAGTTTCGCCGCTCGTCCTCGATGATTTCCAGCATCCGCTGGCGCAGGGTTTGTTTTTCCCCTGGGTCGGCCGCCTCGTACCAGCGGTCACGGGTCAATAGGAAATCGGTCACGTTGGCCGCTGACCTAAACTGTATAAGACACATTTGTGCTACGCCCGCTTCCCGCGCAAGCTCCTCCCGGTCGTCGCCCTCAGCCAGCGACACTGCAGACCCCAGCACCTCAACGCCTCTCTGCCACTTTTCGCACACCGACCGCAGACACTTGAGGGCATGCTCAGGGCCAAAAGGCACTGCCCATCCGCTCGGGTCGTCGGCGTCTATGTCGCGCTCCAGCAGCCACGAGGCAGGGAAGCTGCGCCCGATGCGCTCAAGCACGAAGGGAAAAGCCGGCCCTCGGTTGCCGGGGTAGTTATAGAGCACCGGGATGCTGCCGGGGAAGTCTTCCATGGCCTCGGATAGCAGCCGCCAGCCCTCCACAACCCGGGGCGCAGCGGCGGCTCCGAAATGCCGCACCGCCAGCTCAAGGACTGCATCCTCGGACTCGGGCTGGGGTGCCCACGACATCATCCCAGCCAGCTCCGTGGCCAGCGAGGGCATATTCCCGAAGTTCCAGCACGTCATCATGCCTTCTACGCCGGCCGGCTTGAGAGCAGAATATTTGGCCGCAATACGCTGCATCACAGGCAGGTAGGGCACCGAGGCCAGCTCATGAGTCGTGCCGATTTGAAGCTTGGCGTAGACCTTGCGCCCACGAGGCTGCAGGAATTCGACCATCTTCCGGAACCTGTCCGACGGCCCTATGATCTTAAGGCT
This sequence comes from Armatimonadota bacterium, assembly GCA_026419655.1. Lineage (GTDB taxonomy): Bacteria > Armatimonadota > Zipacnadia > Zipacnadales > FEN-943 > JANZZA01. The sequence continues at coordinate 1,505 of JANZZA010000711.1, forward strand.
ATACTCGTCGCTAACATATTCAAAGCCGCAAGCCGACGACATTATTCCGCGCTCGAAGTCGCCCATGACGATAACGTCGGCGGGCAAGCGCTCAAGGATGCCCGTCTGCGGGTCTTCTTCGTAGGCTGACCAGCTCCAGTTCCAGGCAATCACGTCGGCTGTCGCGCTGACGGAACGAATGCCGTCGCGGATGAGGGTGACGATTTCGCCAATGATCTCCTGTGGTTCGCGCTCGGCGCAGCGTGCACAGAGCACCCCTTGCTCGACAAGCTTCTCCTTATCCACGCCGCCGACGGTCGGAATGTGGCAGTAGCAATGGGTGGGAAACTCTGAGGCGGTGATGAGGATAACGCCGCCGAGGGCGGGGACATGACTGAAAAGCCAGGCCATGCCGTCGTGCAGGAAATCCTTGACGGGGGCCACAGAAGTACACATGCAGTAACGGTCAAAGCCAGCGCAGTAGGACCCCCTGCAGTCGGGATGGTGCTGCCAGAACTCATGCTTGGCCGGAAAGCCTAAGGGCTCGTTGAAGTAGATATAGACGCGGATACCCCAGCGGGCGGCGCGGTCACATAGTCTGTTAAGCTGAGCAGCGATTTCGTCGGCCTGTTGACCAAACTCGGGAAACGAGGGCGCTTTCGCGTACCAGCAGAGAGCTCCGCGCAGCCAGATACCATTGGTGCCGTGATGGGCCAGCCGGGCCAGGATATTGTCGTGGTAAAAAGCGTCTGGCCCGGCATCGGTGTGCTGCCAGCCGGTATAGTCAATGGGCTGGCCAAAGCCCTCGATGTCCATGGGAGCACCGGCCTGCCCCGTCAGCTCTTCGACGAGGAAAGGCGACATGCATGAGCGGTGAATGCGGCGCTCAAAAAAGGCAGCACGAGTGATAGTGCCCTTTGGCAGAAAGGGCGCGCGGCGCCGACGCATGAGGTCCTGGACGAAAAAGACGCCGTGAAGCACGCCGGCTGGGCTGGCGCCTATTACTTCGACGTGGTCGCTGGCGACTTCGATGCGGTGCGTCTCAAGCCCAGGGCCAACTGTCCCGTCTAACCTGAGCCGAAGGGCTGGTCCGCTGGCCTCTGGCGCGAGCCTTATGTTCATCGCTACCTCTAAGAACATACTCAGGTCCTGCCTAGCCGTTTCCAGTTGTGGCTCATTCCCGTCGAGCACAACGGCCCAGGTGTCGTCTATCACCACCTCGTCGGGCGCAGGTACTGCAGCCTCATCTCGCAGCCGCCGGGCGTGCACCGGCCCGCATAGCCCCGCGTAGAAAGGAAACTGCTCTACAAGGCGCATAAGGCGTCCCTCCCGAGAAGATGGCTTTCCACCACGAACACTTGCTTCCTCTGCCCCTCTAAGGAGAAAATGCTGCTGCCGCGGCGGTTCTTATTAGTCCTCGCGGGTTGTGTGTGCTAAGATACCACTTCGCCAGCGGATCCACCTTGGGCGACCGACCGGCCGACGCAGACGCGGCAACAGGACACAGGTGAGCGCAAAATGCGAAGCAGGGGGAGAAGACGAGTCCCCTTCTGGGACAACCTTGTCCTCCTCAGCGTAGAAGTGGGCGTGCTTTACTGGGTCGGCGAAGCGGCCCTGCACGCCTTCGTGCTCCATGAGGGTAAATTTCTCGACCAGGTTTTCACGCCGCCTTCGCACGAGCTGTGGATGCGCTGGACGGTGATATGGCTACTGCTCGTCTTTGGGGTCTACACGCAGCTCATTGTTGACCGGCGCAGACAAGCCGAGCGTGCATTGTCCCGAGAGCGCGATTTCACCACCGCAGTGTTCAACACCGTCGGGGCCCTGGTGGTCGTGCTCGACCGCCGGGGCCGGATTGTGCGCTTCAACCGCGCCTGTGAACAGACCACTGGATACGCCCTTGAGGAAGTGCGGGGAAAGCACTTCGCCGATGTGTTCCTTGTCCCCGAAGAACGCGAGGCCGTGATTGCGGTCTTCGACCGACTGACCAGCGGCGAGTTTCCAATCAAGCACGAGAACTACTGGCTTACCAAGGATGGCCGTCTGCGCCTCATCACCTGGACCAACACCTGCATCCTCGGCGAGCACGGCGGAGTAGAGTACGTGGTAAGCAGCGGCATTGACATCACCGAGCACCGGCAGATGGAACAGGCCATCCATGAAAGCGAACGGCGCTTCCGCGAAATGGCCGAACTGCTGCCCGAGGCGGTCTTCGAGACCGACGAGCGACTCCGCTTTACCTACCTAAACAAGAGGGGACTCGCGCTCATTGGCTATACCGCTGCCGATGCAGCCCGCGGCATCAGTATCCGCGATGTAGTGACCGATGATATCTGGCCAAAGATACGCGAGCTCGTACAAGATGGAGTGCTGGGAACGCCGGCCGCTCACGCCTATTACGATGTGACTATCAGGCGTCCTGACGGCTCCGTTGTGCTGTGCGAAGCGGCGGCTGTCCAGGTAACAGGCCCCGATGGCGTCTTCCGCGGTCTGCGGGGCATCGTGCGGGACATTACCGAGCGGCGTCAGATGGAAGAAGCCCTGAGAAAGAGCGAGCAGCGATTCCGCGAACTTGCCGAGCTTCTGCCGGAAGCTGTCTTTGAGACCGATACTAACCTGCGAATCACTTACGCTAATCGCAAGTTTGCCGCCCTGGTCGGCCGAAGTATGGAAGAAGTTGCCCGCGGATTAACCCTGAGGGAAGTGCTCTCGCCGGAGTCCTGGGAGCGTGCCAGCCAGATCCCCATGAGGCACCTGGCGGGAGAGATATCCACTGACCAATACCGGGAGTACGAGGTGGTGCGCCCAGACGGCTCCACGGTCCTGTGCGAGGCAACCTCCACGCCTATTTTCGGAGCCGACGGTTCCCTTCAAGGCCTGCGCGTCGTTGCCAGGGATGTCACGGAGCGCAAGAAGTATGAGGAAGAACTGCGACGTTCTAACGAGGAGCTCGAACAATTCGCTTATGTGGCTTCTCATGACCTCCAGGAACCCTTGCGCATGATTTCTGGCTATCTGCAGTTGCTCCAGCGGCGACACAGCGACAAGCTGGATGAAGAGGCGGAGGAATTCATCCAGTACGCCGTGGACGGGGCCCAGAGGATGCACAGGCTTATCAACGATCTGCTGGCTTACTCGCGGGTTGGGACAAGGGCACGGCCCTTCGAGCTAGTAAATTGCGAGGCCGCCCTACAAGAAGCCGTCAGTAATCTGGGGGCAGCGGTAGCCGAAAGCGGAGCAGTGATAACCCACTCCGCGCTTCCCTTGGTGCAGGCCGACCCATCTCAGCTAGTGCAGGTTTTCCAAAACCTTCTGAGCAACGCCATCAAATTCCGCAGAGAGGAGCCGCCGCGCATTCATGTTGCCGCCAAGGAAGCCGGCAACGAATGGATTTTCTCTGTCGAAGATAACGGCATCGGCATAGATCCCAAATACCACGAGCGCATCTTCATAATCTTCCAGAGGCTTCACAGCCGCGACGAATATCCCGGAACCGGCATCGGTCTGGCCATATGCAAGAAAATCGTAGAGCGCCACGGCGGCCGGATATGGGTCGAATCGGAGCCAGGCAAGGGCTCCACCTTCTACTTCACGCTGCCTAGAAGATAGCTTATCCTGCTCACCACTCTATTCCGCGCAATAGCGAGAACGGAGACGGCAACTCCGGCTGCCTGGACGAGGAAAAGGTCTGTTGCGTGCGAGGGCGGGAGCGGCGGGACTCAGTCCTGGGTCCGCATCGCGTGTCCATCCCTTGCCATTCGCCTTCTGGACACAAACAAAGTGGCCCTGGCGGGCAAATCGCTGACCGCGCGGGTTCGGATTTCAGGCCTGCGCACTGCGGAAGGCTATCAGAGGAGTGCAGATAGATGGCTCTGGCTGAAACAGTGTTGTCTCTTGGCTTCTCCGTGTGCGTGGTCGCCCAGGCCCTGGACGGGCCTCTAAAGCCGCATGACCTTATGCGGATGCCTGCGCCGCCGTACGTGGTTTGGTACCAGTGCCCGTTTATGGAAGACATGAAGTACTGCAACCTGGATGCGTCCGTCGGGAGTCATGAATGGGCGGTGGCGAACCACAAGCTCGGTATCTGCTCGCTCATGTGGACTTATGGCCCAAACAGCCCCTACGCCGAGGGACCTGACTATTTCATTGGCCAGTACACCAGCCCGCTGGAGCAAGGTTACGTGGGCTGCGCCGTGGACGAGTGGAATGTGGGCGACGACGACCCTAAGACCGACTGGTGCGCCGCCGGCCTTCGTGAGGCACGCAAGAGATTCCCGGAAGCGGTCCTGGCGGTCTGGGTGACGCACCCAACCCCTAAATTTCGTGAGCTGGTGCGCGATGGCACCGTTGACCTGGCGCTTATCGAGGGCTACACCTTCGTCCCAGACCATCCCGAATGGGCAATCTCCTGGGACGGTTTAATCCGCGACCGGGTAGAATTGATGAAGCGAGAGGGACTTCTTCAAAAGACCATCGTTTGCGTAGGCATGGTTGCGGCCAGGCCCGACAAGCACGGCGAATGCATGACACCTGAGGAGCTGACGCGGCAGGTCGTGTACCTGGCGACGCACTACCCTGAGATGCCCGGAATAGCCTTCTACGGCTGGCGCGACGAATACCCCGCCACGCGTGCCCTGGTTAGGCTTGCCGATGCCCTGGCGGGCATTTATTTCGTGGAAAAGGCTCACACGAGCAAAAAATAATATCGGCAGGCGCTCCGGCCCGCGAGACGCCGGCTAACATGGGAGAGTTCTCAAAACATGGCGGCCAGGCTAGCCGTTGTAATTCCGGCACATAACGAGGAAGAGAGCATTGCCGCCGTCATAAAGGAAGCCCGCCAAGTATTTCCTGACGCCACTGTTTTCGTCGTGGACGACGCATCCAGAGACGCGACAGGGACTGTGGCGAGTTCCGCCGGAGCACATGTGCTGCCTCTCGCGGTGAACCTGGGCATCGGCGGAGCTGTCCAGACAGGTCTTATTGCCGCGCTCGAAGCCGGTGCGGAGTACGTGGTTCGCATGGACGGCGACGGCCAGCATCCGCCGCCCGAGGCGCCGAAAGTCCTGGCCCCGGTTCTCGCTGGTGAGGCCGATTTCGCCTTCGGCTCCCGCCTGGCGGGTGAAGAAGGCGGAGAAAAACCAACCATCGTCCGACGCCTGGGGATAACGTTATTTGCTTCCCTGGCCCACCTCATCACCGGCCTGCGCCTGCGCGACGTAACATCGGGCTTTTTCGCCTGCAATCGCCGCGCACTGGCCTTCTTATCCCAGCACTACCCCACCTTCTTCCCCGAGCCAGAGGCCATAGTATGGCTCCACAAACACGGCTTCCGCATCGCAGAAGTGGCCGTGAAAATGCGCCCGCGCCAGGCTGGCGTCTCGACGGTCAACTGGCCCAGGGCGATCTTCATAATGCTGCGGGTAGCTCTCGGCATGGTTGTCACCGCGATGCGTGCCCGAGTCCGCTGGAAGGAGGACTGAGCAAATGCCCGCACCGACGCCTGGCCCTGAGATAATGCCTGCCCAAGTCCAACTGACAGCGGTAGTACTGAGCGTGCTTCTCCTCCTTGTGACCGTCGAGCTGATCCGGCGCAACCGCTTGCGAGAAGACTATGCCCTGCTGTGGCTCGGCGGCGCCGTCATACTCCTCGTGCTATCCCTCTGGCCGCAGAGCATCGCCCTCATTGCTCGGCTCACCGGCGTCATCTATCCGCCGTCGGCAGTATTCCTTGCCGCCATTGTCACCATCGTGTGGCTGCTCCTGCACTTCTCCGTCATCGTCTCGACACTCACGGCCCGGCTGATTCGCATCGCCCAGCGTACCGCTGTCCTGGAAATGCGGCTGGCAGAATTTCAGGCGGCCCTGACCGCCCGAGGTACCACGGAAACTCAGGGCCAACAGTAACAAGGAGAGTAGCGGCAGAACATGTCAGGGTTTACAGGTGTTGCCACAATGCTGACGCTCTCAGTCATCGCCAGCGCCCATGCAGCCCCCCAGGTTGAAGTACTCGGCTGCGCCTTTCGTGCAGACGTGCATCGCCCTCATCCCTGGACCGAGGACGCGCCGGGTGTCCAGCGCTGGTACGAGACCTCCTATCGGGCGGCCGGCCTGGTTCGCGCGTGGCTGAAAAACAACAGCCCTGAGCCGCTGACGGCCGCCAGCCTGAAGTTCGGCGGCAAGGAGTACCCAGTGCGCCAAGAGATAAGAGGCGAGGACGTTGTTTGGTGGCGGCTGCGCCCCGACCCTGTGCCGCCGGGACAGATTGGGCAGATTGAGATAAGACTACGCACGCCGCCCCAAAAGGGGGACGGGGACAGGGCTGAGATTATTTTCAACGGCCATACGGCCACCATCCCCTTGTCGGCTGCACCTCAGCACCTGAGGATTGAGCGCGTAGCCTTCGGCGCGGCCGGGGAAGTGATTCTGTGGTGTTCGGCGGCACCCGGGCTTGACGCAGCGCCTGAGCTTTGGGTAGATGGTGCGCGAGCACCCGAAGAGGCCGTGCGTCGCTTAGGCCCTTGGCGCGAGATACTCGGCATCGTATATCGGCCTGAGAGACCCTTCGAGTACGGCAGTTTTCACTCGTTCTTGCTCCGCAATGGCGACCAGGTCCTCGACGGCGCCGTCATCCGCGCCCGAGACGATTTCTATCCCCTCGGCACCTATGGCTACGTAACGCCCAGGGAATATGCTGTAAACGGGCTGAACCTCTACGTCAGCTTCGGTCTTTTGGGGCGGGAGGCCCTTGACTCGCTTGCCGCCTACGGCCTCTCCGGCGTCACTCCGGGGGAGGGCAGCGGTTTTGACCGCAAACCAGAGCAGCAGACCCTCGGCCATCCGGCAATCTGGGCCTATTATCTCCACGACGAGCCGGACGTCACAGATTATTCAGTAGTGGGCATCTCGCACGAGGTTCGCATCGGGACTTACGGGATGGACATGTGTGCCCGCGAGCGCAATGCTTACACCGCTGACCCCGGCAAGCTTACCTACCTTGTCGTAGACCAGACCTACAAGCCTGCCAACTTCTTCGTGTACGGCCCGATTGCCGATGTTTGCGCGGTTGACCATTATCCGCCGCCCGGCAAGCAGAAAGAAATCGTCTCGACAATCGAGGCTGCGCGGATGGGGTGCGGGCCGCAAATGCTCCTCTTTATCTACAGCGCCTGGTGGCCGGAGCCAAAGGAGCCCAAAGAAGGCCAGGCGCGTGGGCGGATGTGGTACGCGAGCGAGGAGGAGCTGAACATTGGTTGGGCGGTCGCCTGCGGCTCCCAGGGGCTCGTGTGTTATATCCACTGCACGGAACCGGCAGGCGATTCTATCTTTCACGGCGCGGGCGAGTTTCCCGATGTCTGGCACGCCATTGGGCAAATGTACCGCAGGGTTAATCTTGTCGGCCCAGTTTTGGCCTGCGCCTGGCCGATTGACGATGTTGTAAGGGCGCATGAAGGGGTCTTTGCGCGTGCTCTCCTGGGGCCGGATGCCGCCGTGATTGTGGCCATCAATGACGCCGGATGCGAGACCAGGGAAGACGACTTCATCTGCCGGCCTGCCAGGGACGTGAAACTCACGATCAATCGTCCACCGTGGCTAAGTGGCGTGCAGGCGGCGCTTGTGGAAGCGGGTCAGCTCACCCCCGTAGACTGCCAGCCGGTGGGCGAAACAGTGGAGCTGACGCTGCCGGAGCTGGAGACAGTGCGGCTGATTCTGCTGGCGCCGGAAGCTGTCATGGCTGACCTGACGCGCCGCCATGCTCTCGCGCGGGCCGTGCAGGCAGAGGCCGTGCTGCGCGG
>JANZZA010000717.1 GCA_026419655.1 Armatimonadota bacterium
CCGCCTGCGTAAGAGCGAGGCCAAGAGCATGGTAGTTTTCCGGCCTCGAAGGCTCAAGTGCAACAGCTTGACGCGCCGCATTGATTGCTCGGGGCACGTCGCCTCTTTCCAAGAGCAGCCGCGACGCGAGCAGTGAGGCCAGGCCCCGGTCTCCCCGGGGGTCTTCCTTGGTCGAGGCGATGTCAGCTTTCGCAGTTTCTACCCAGTCAGCCGGCGCTTGCCCCATGGCAGCCAGGTGAATGAGTATTTCGGCGCGCAGCAGGCGGGCCGCGGAGAGCGTTGGATTTCTCGCTATCAGTGGGTCCAGGTCAGCAAGGGCGGCGTCAGGCCATCCAGCCGCAAAAGTTGTCCAGGCCTTCCGCATAGCGGCGCGGAGGAAGCCAGGGTCCAGGCGCAAAGCCTCATCATACGCAGCTCGGGCCTGGTCGCGGTTGCGCACCAGCTCGGCCCGCCAGCCTGCTTCGTATGCCAGGGCTGCTTGTTCATTGTCCGTCATCGGCAACTCGTACCGAAGAGCCGGCGATGCCGGGTCGCCCAAAACGGTGAGGACTCGGGCTATCCATCCAGCGGCGCGTGCCAGGAGCGGCACGACGCCTGCGGCGATGGTGGCCGCTGTGGCCCGCCGCGCGGCGGAAAGAGCTTCAGCAAGCCCGCCATGGTAAGCTGCTCGCACAACCAGCCAGACGTGGTCGGCGGCTGTGTCCCCAGTTTTTTCCGGCGGTGGGACTTCACCCGTCTCCTCAGCCTCGGTCCAGGCCTCAGCCATATCGGGCGAAACAGCAGCTCCCACGGCAGCAAGCTGGTCTGCCAAAGTCATGAAAACCCGCTTCCCAGCCACATCGGTAAGCCGCGGCCACCGAAGCTCAGCGAGCGTGCCTGCCCCGGCTAAGACCAGAAGCCGCCGGTCATGCATTTCCTGGGCAGCTCGGCGTGTCCCAGCGGCCACCCACCCCAGTTCATCCGTGGCATCCTGAACCGCAGGCGGCACTAAAAGCCCATCCCGCCTGCGCTTGACCAACCACTCGAGCAGTGTCCGTGCTTCGTCGCTAACAGGCCGCCGGACCAGCAGATGAGGTTCTGGCATTGTCCCTCTCCCGCTTGGCTCGACTGGACTATCAACGTAAAACTCCGGCGCCAATGATACATCCTCCGCAGGACACCGCGGAAGGCATCACCTGCAACAGCTCTCTACTCCTTTATAGGGACTGTTACAAAACCTGGTGTCGGCCCACCTAGACTGGAGTATTCGGTTTTCTCAGTATTTTGCGTCGGCCAGGAAAAAGTCAGGCACGGAGAATCACCTCGGACACCGCTGCAAGAGTTAGTGTTGGCTTACCTGGGCCAAGGAAAGTGCAGTACGCTGTGCGGCTGCCCCGTTACCCGACGTTTCCTCTGCCAGCGGGGGAAAAGCACTTTGGCGGCAATCGCCTTACAAAACCGAATACCGCCCCGAGACTGTAAAAAGTGCACCACGCTGTCCGCCTGACCCTTTACCGGCGATTGCGTCCGGCGGCCGGGAAAAGTGACTTTTGCAACAGTCTCTGCTCGGGAAGTCCAGACGCGCAAAGACGGGTTGTGCAACAGTCGCATCAGACAGACCTTTACCAGTTTCTGCACCAATCACGTGGGGAGACCAATCGGTCCTGCTGCCTGCCCGGGTTAGCTACGAGGCGCTGCGCCTTGTACAATGAAAGCGTATGCGCGTGGTGCTGGCGCACGATTACCTGGTGCAGGGGATACGTGGGGCTGAGCGCGTGCTGCTGGAGATGCACGAGCTGTGGCCCGACGCACCCATCTATACCCTTCTCTTCGACCCGCACCGCATGGGCGAGCCGTGGACGGGTCTCGACATTAGAACGTCCTTTCTCCAAAAGCTTCCGGCCTCTCTAAAGCTATACCGCAAGCTTTATTTACTGATGCCGGCGGCAGTAGAGTTGCTGAGGCTGGAGCAGTGTGATGTGCTGGTCTCGGCGTCGTCGGCCTGGGTGAAAAACCTGCGGCCGCCACCAGGCGCCTTGCACATTTGCTACTGCTACTCTCCAGCACGTTTCCTCTGGCACCAGCGGGCGGAATACCTGACCGGCCTGGGCCTGAGCAGACCAGCCGCAGCCCTTGTCAGCGCCACACTATGGCCAATCAGATGGTGGGACAAGCAGCGCTGCAGCCGCGGCAACGCCTTTATCGCCATATCGGAAGCGGTGCGCACGAGAATCCAACGCTATTACGGCAGGGATGCTGTGGTAGTGTATCCTCCGGTAGATGTGGAGCGATTTGCCCAGGCGTCATGCGGGAACAGCTCTGGCGACTACTTTCTCGTCGTCGCTGCTCTTAATGCGTACAAGCGCGTGGACTTGGCTGTGGAAGCGTGCACGCGCCTGGGGGTACCGCTGAAGGTGGTCGGTGATGGTCCCTTGAGGGAGCAGCTCCGGGCGATGAGCGGACCGAAGGTTGAGTTCCTCGGGCAGGTACCAGAGGAGGAGTTGCCGAAGCTTTACGCTGGGTGCAGGGCTTTCTTGATGCCTCAAGAAGAAGACTTTGGTCTTGCAGCGGTCGAGGCCCAGGCGGCCGGGAAGCCCGTTTTAGCTTACCGCGCAGGCGGCGCTCTTGAGACCGTGGTGGAAGGGGAAACAGGTGTGCTCTTCAATACACAGTCTGCCGAGGAGCTTGAGCAGGCCATCGCCCGGCTGGACACCATGACCTTCTCGGCCGACGCCTGTAGAAAGAATGCAGCGCGTTTCAGTCGTGAGCGCTTCCGGCAAGAGCTGACGAGAGTGATCGAACATCTTTACAGCGAGTGGCAGGCAGGCAAGCGGGGTGTGCTGATATGAAGCCAGGCCGCCGGAAGCCAACCCAGCGCGAGGAATCGCTTTTCGCGGCTACACAAAATGGCGAGCACGTGCCCCTGGCAGCTCGTATGAGGCCAAGGGAATTGGATGAAGTAGTCGGCCAGGACCACCTGGTGGGTCCGGGGGCCCCCTTGCGGAAACTCATTGAGGCTGACGCGCTGGTTTCAATGATACTCCAGGGGCCGCCCGGCTCCGGCAAGAGCACAATCGCGCGAATCATCGCCAACAAGACGCGAAGCCACTTTGAGCTGTTGTCCGCCGTAACGGCTGGGGTGGCCGACATAACCCGTATCGCCGCAGAGGCCCGCGAGCGTCGCCAACTGTATGACCGCGGCACCATTCTTTTCATGGACGAGCTGCACCGCCTCAACAAGGCCCAGCAAGATTACTTGCTGCCTTACGTCGAGGAAGGCGTATTCGTGCTCATCGGAGCGACGACGGAGAATCCGTACTACTCTGTGACGGGGCCACTGCGGTCACGTTGTCGTCTATTTGTTCTGCGCCCGCTTGACGAAGAGCACATTCTCTGCCTTCTACAGCGTGCTATCGCAGACAGCGAGCGAGGACTGGGCAACTTGGCGGTTCACGCCACCGAGGACGCTTTGCGGCTGCTGGCGGCTCAGGCTGGAGGCGATGCGCGCGTCGCCTTGAACGTGCTCGAGACGGCAGCCTTGCTTGCACCAGCCGAACAAGGCGGCCGGAAGATCACCACGGAGACGGTGCATCAGGCCCTTGAGCGGCCGATGCCGTCCTACGACCGGGCCGCTGATGAGCACTACGACACCATCTCGGCGTATATTAAGAGCATTCGCGGATCAGACCCTGATGCAGCTATTTACTGGCTAGCGAAAATGCTCGAAGGCGGCGAAGACCCACGGTTTATTGCCCGGCGGATGGTAATTGCTGCGGCAGAAGATATTGGTCTGGCTGACCCCCGAGCGCTTACTTTGGCGGTGGCAGCGGCACAAGCCGTAGATCTGGTCGGCCTGCCCGAATGCCAGATACCCCTGGCCGAGGCGACTATCTACCTTGCCTGCGCGCCAAAATCAAATTCTGCGTATCGGGCCATTGCGGCGGCCCGAGAGGAGATACAGCGGCATGGGTCTGCACCTGTGCCTGCTCATCTGGCCGGCGGAGTGCGCCCTGACGACCGCCGAGGCGAATATCTCTATCCCCACGATTATCCGTATGGCTGGGTGGCCCAGCAGTACCTGCCAGAGGCCCTAACCGGTAGACGATTCTGGCAACCCAAAGATAACATGGTGGAACGCAAGCTTGTCGAAGAGCTACTGAGGCGCCAGGGCCAGGCGCAAAGCTCTGGCGTCGAAGGTGGTGAAGCCAATGGCGGTTAAGGCACAGGTTGTAGAAGACTGGTATGTGCTTGTCCGGGTCAGTGGCGAACTCGACGCCTACATGGCGCCCGAACTGCGGGAGACGGTGGAGCAGGTGCTGGATGGTGGGGCGCGGTGGCTGCTGATAGACCTCAGCGATGTCGAATATCTCGACAGCGTGGGCCTGGGTATCATGATAGGAGCGGCTCAACGGGCAAGCGAGCGAGAAGGCGATATCGCCGTGGTCTGTACGCGTCCTAACGTGATGAGGGTGCTGGAGGTCTCGGGCACGAAAGAATTATTGAACGTCGTTGGCACCGTCGAAGAAGGCCGGGCCAAGCTATCCGCGGCACGCGACAAGGCCGCCAGCCAGGCCGGCAGGGGTGAGGGTTAAATGTCCAGCCTCAAACCTGATGTCCTTCGCTTTGACCTTCCCTGCCAAGAAAAGTATCTGCAGGTTGTGCGTTTGGCGCTGCACGGAGCGGCCAGTCGCGCCGGCTTGACCATCGAGGACATCGAAGATCTCACCGTGGCCGTCAGTGAAGCATGCAACAACGTTTTGTATCACGCCTTCGACGAGGAAACACTCCGCACCGGCGACCCACGAATGCTCATCACCCTGCACATCTCCGACGGCGAAGTGCGAGTGGAGGTAGAAGACCAGGGGCACGGCTTCGACCCCAAACACGTCTTAGCGGCTGACCAGTCCGAGTTGCCCACCACCCAGAGCTACGGACTGTACTTGATCCGCGCCTTTACGGACGAAATGAAGATTGAGAGTGCGCCGGGCAGCGGGACGAGAATTTCTTTCGTCAAGCGGGTGTCAAAGTGACACGCTTCTCAGACTCGCTGGACCAACTGGACACCAACGAGTTGTTCACTGCGCTTCGGACGGTGCAGGACCCGAATCTCCGTGCGCGGATTCGCGAGCACCTCATCAGCCGCCACGAGGGGCTTGTCCGCCATGTGGTCAAGGACTACGCCGCAAGCGGCGAGAGCTACGAAGACCTCTACGGCGTTGGAATGCTTGGTCTCATTAACGCAGTGGACCGTTTTGACCCTGCACGTGGCACCCGCTTCGCGACCTTCGCCGTGCCGACCATTCGCGGGGAAATCCGACGTTACTTTCGCGACAAGACCTGGGGCGTGCGTGTGCCCCGGCGTATCCAGGAGCTGAGCCTGAAGGCACGTGACACTGTAGAGCACTTCACTCAGGTCCATGGGCGCACGCCTACTTACTCAGAACTTGCCCGCGAGCTGGGCGTGACCGAAGAAGAAGCCATCGAAGCGCTGGAAGTAAGCCGACAGTATGAGCTGCCGAGCATAGAACGCAGCAGCGAAAACAATGACGAAGCGCTGGCCGAAATTGACCGCACCGGGGCGCTTGACGCTGAGATTGAGACTATCGCTGACCGCGATGCGCTTCTCCGCGCTGTACAAAAACTGCCGCCGCGCGAGCGGATGGTAATAATGCTGCGTTTCTTTGCCGGTCTGAGCCAGCAGCAGGTGGGCGAGCGGCTCCGGGTCAGCCAGATGCACGTATCGCGGCTCCAGAACCGCGCCTTGCAGAAACTACGTACGCTGCTGCAGGCAAGCTAGATGGCTTCCTCTGCGGTGAATTCGATGACCGGGCGATACTGGTGGCAACTGGTGGGGGCGGTGACTGTGGGCGTCCTGGCCGCAGCCGCGGTTCTGGCTGTTGTCACGCGAATCTACCACACTCTCATACTATTCGGCGTGGGGCTGCTTGTGGCGCACCTGTTCGACCCCATCCTGGACAGGCTCCAGGAGCGCGGATGGTCCCGGCTGCGTGCAGTCTGGCTGCTAACCCTTTGTGCGGTGCTCGTCCTGGGCATCGTTGTCACTGCAGTGGTGCCGCCTCTCGTGCGGCAGGTCCAGTCGGCCGCCGACGCCTTTCCGGTGTACGTTTCGCGCATGGATGCCCTCTACAGCCAGGCGCGCGACTGGATTGTCGCGCGTATCCAGAACCCAGACGTGGCTCAGGATTACGCCGCCACGCTCGACCGCGAGATGGCCGATTTCCGCTCCTGGCTTACAGCTCGCTTTCCCGCCGCCCTGCGGTGGCTCTCTGCTCAGCTAATGCGTTCCCTAGGCTGGCTTGTGCTCCTGGCACTGCTAATGGTGATAAGCTTCCACTTCCTGATGGTTGTGGACGACTTTCGCGCGGGGGTACGCAACCTGCTGCCGGAGCGAGCAGCGCCGCACCTGCGGGCTTTGTCGAGCCAGATGACAGCGTTGCTGGGTCAATATTTCCGGGGCTTGGTCACGACAGCCATATTTGTGGGACTAGCTTCGGCCGCAGCCCTGGGACTTGTCAGCCTGTTTTTTGGCACCAGATACTGGCTGCTCATTGGCCTGGCGCACGGGCCGCTGTATATGGTGCCGTGGTTAGGGGGAGCCGTGGCCGATGTCCTGGCGCTTTTCTTCGGTTACACCACCGCGGCGCAATACCCTGCGGCGGCTGCATTGGTGAGTCTGGCCGTCATGGTTGTCATAAATCAGCTCGGCGACATACTCATCATGCCCCGCATCGTCGGGCGCAGAGTGGGTCTTCACCCCTTGGCTGTACTTTTTGGTATACTGGCCGGCTACCAGCTTTTTGGTCTGGCCGGCACGCTAGTGGCCACGCCCATGATGGTGGGGGTAAAAATAGTGCTGGCCCACTGGCTGCCTGTAAAGGGGCCGTCACTGGCAGAGAAGGCACCCCGTGCCTTTCTGGACATTGATCTGCCGGCCGCCGTCCACCAGCTTGGTACAGCATTGGCGCGGTTGCGCGAGCGTCTGGAGCACGCAGTCCGCAGTCATGCCAGCACACAGCCGCCCGATGCCGTGCAGACGAAGGATGGACCAACCGATGACAGTTCAGAAGTTGCGTGAGGCCTTCTTAGACTATTTCCGGGGCCGCGACCATTTAGTCATGCCCTCGGCTCCGCTAGTCCTGGACGACCCGACGACGCTGTTCACCAGCGCCGGCATGCAGCCGTACATTCGCGCTTTCCGAGGCGAAGAAGTGCCACCGGCCCCACGCGTGGCGTCCATCCAAAAGTGTGCCCGCACCGGCGACCTGGACAATGTGGGCCGCTTCAACCGTTACCACACCTTCTTCGAGATGCTGGGCAACTTCAGTTTTGGCGACTACTTCAAGAAAGAGGCCATCGCGTGGGCCTGGGAGTTCACCACCGCTTCTTCCTGGATGGGCCTCGATCCGGCAGACCTCTGGATCACCATCTTCGAGACCGACGACGAGGCTTTCGACATTTGGCACAACTATATAGGCGTACCGGCGGACCGAATCCTGCGCTTCGGTCGCAAGGACAACTGGTGGCCCCAGGTGCGATGGGAGGGGCCGTGCGGGCCGTGCACGGAGATACACGTTGATCTCGGCCCCCACGTGGGCTGTGGCAAGCCCGACTGCACTGTGGGGTGCGACTGCAATCGGTACCTGGAACTGTGGAATCTAGTTTTTCAGATGTACACCGAGGCCGAAGACGGCACGTTGACGCCGCTGCCAGCCCCGGGGGTGGACACGGGCATGGGGCTGGAGCGCCTGGCGCTGGTTATGCAGGGAAAAGTGTTTACCTTCGAGACAGATGAGCTCTGGGCAATATTGCAAGCGGCCCTACAGGAAATAAACGCCCAGCGGTTGTCTCCTCTCGCTTATGGCGAGGACTGGGAGAACGACGTGGCTCTGCGGGTCATTACCGACCACGTGAGGGCAGCGGCCTTCATGCTTGCGGACGGTGCGGTGCCGTCGAATGAAGGGGCCGGATACGTACTGCGGCGGCTGATCAGGCGGTCGCTGCGCTTCGCGCGCCGTCTCGGAGCAGAGGAACCTTTCCTTCATCGAGTGCTGCCGGCAGTGACCGCTGCCATGGGCCATGCATATCCAGAACTTGCGGTCAAGCAAGAGTATTCCATGGCTCTTCTGCGACGTGAGGAGGAGCGCTTTACGTCCACGCTGGCTCAGGGGATGGCACGGTTTGAAGAAGTTGCTGAGCGACTCGCGGCCAAGGGCGAGAGTGTAGTGAGCGGGCGCGATGCCTTCATGCTCTACGACACGTATGGTTTTCCTCTCGAGCTTACTGTGGAGATGGCCGCAGAACGTGGCCTGACGGTGGACACCGCAGGCTTTGAGGCCGCCCTCGACGAGCAGCGGTCACGGTCGGCGGCCGGAGCCCGAGGTCTGGCCCTTCACGACGAACTGCGGGCCTTTCGCAACCTGCCCTGCGACGGAACAAAACGCGGTACGCGTTTCGTTGGATACAAGCATCCCTTTGTCACAAGGGCCAGAGTACTCTGCATCGCCCTTGGCGACCGGGTGGTGGACAAAGCTTACGAGGGCGATGAGGTAGGCGTCATTCTTGACCGCACCCCATTTTATGCCGAGGCGGGGGGCCAAGTAGGCGATCGGGGCGAGTTAGTCTGGGGCAAAGGCCGAATGGTGGTCCTTGACACGCAGTTCCTGGCGGGGGACACGCGGATACACCTTGGGCGAGTGGAAGAAGGCGACCTGTGGAGCGGCCAGAAGGTGCAGGCCGTTGTGGACCACCAGCGCCGCTGGGCCATAATGCGGCACCACACTGCCACCCACCTCCTCCAGGCTGCCCTCCGCCGCGTCCTGGGCGAGCATGTTTCCCAGGCCGGGTCGCGCGTGGACGAACATTCCACACGCTTCGACTTCACTCACCATGAAGCACTGACCGACGAGCAACTGAAGGCCGTAGAAGACCTGGTGAATTCCTGGACACTCGCCGACCTGCGTGTATTCATCGAGCACCTCCCCCTTGAGGAAGCGCTGGCACGAGGCGCGACGGCCCTATTTGGCGAAAAGTATGGCGACACGGTGCGTGCCGTGTCTGTGCAAGGCGTCAGCATGGAGCTTTGCGGGGGCACTCACGTCTCTCACACAGGCCGGATTGGCGCCTTTCGCATCGTGTCGCAGGAGTCTGTGGCGGCAGGGGTACGGCGCATCGAAGCGGTGGCCGGCCTGGTGGCCATCGAGCGGGACCGGGAGCGCGAGCGGATACTGGCCGAGCTAGCCAGGCGCTTCAACGTTGCTGTCAAGGACGTGCCTGGCCGGGTGACGGCTCTGGAAGAACGCATCGAGCAGCTTCAGCGGGAGTTGCAGGCAGCTAGACAGAGGCGGGCGGGAGCCAACGTGGGCGAGCTTGCAGCAAAGGCCGTCCAGGTGGGGCCAGCACGACTCGTCGCTGCTGCTGTGCCCGGAGCAGACCGTGCTACTTTATCGGCTCTGGCCGATGAGCTGGTGGCAAAAATGCCTGATGGCGTCGTTGTGCTCGGCGCTGAGGCTGACGGCAAGGTGGCCCTGGTTTGCAAGGTCGCGGAGGGCTTGATAAGCCGCGGCGCTCATGCTGGTGAACTTGTGAAGCGCGTCGCAGCAGTTTGCGGGGGCGGCGGTGGTGGTCGGCCCCATTTCGCTGAAGCTGGCGGCCGGGATGTCTCCAAGCTGGATGAAGCACTTGCCTCAGCGCGATCAGCCTTGGTGGAGCTACTGGGCGGGTCGCCCTAGTGGTACTGGTGGTTGGTTATGCGGCTGCTTGGCGTTGACTATGGTACGGCGCGGATTGGCTTAGCCCTAAGCGATCCTACCGGAGCCGTTGCCACACCGCTGGCGGTCATAGAAAGCACAGGTGACACAGGGGCAGATGCGGCGGCGGTGGCGAGGATAGCCAGCCGCGAGAAGGCCGACAAAATAGTGCTTGGCTTGCCGCGGCGAATGTCTGGGGAAAGTGGGCCGGAAGCACGAGAGGCAGCCGAATTTGCCAGACTGCTAAGGGAAGCTTCTGGACTGCCGGTCGTGCTGTGGGACGAGCGATTGACAACGGCGCTTGCGGAAAGGGTGCTGGTGGCGGCAGATGTGCGACGGGCGGAACGTCGCGCACGTGTGGATAAGGTGGCTGCCGCACTAATACTGCAGTCGTATATGGATGCTCATCATGGCCCGAAAGAACACCGGGAGCCGCCGGACTCGTAAACCTAGGGCGCTGGGGCTGGCAGGGCTAATCTTAACCGCTGGAGTAGCCGTAGCGTGGGCAGGCTGGTATCTGCCAGCTTTGCGACCTGTTGACCCGACGGCCACAGCGCCTATGCTCGTCCAGTTGCGCTCGGGAGCATCGGCTCGTGACTTCTGCCGGCTGCTCGCGTCGAAAAACCTAGTGCGCAATGAAAAGGCAGCTCTGATTTATGCCTATCTTGGGGGCCAGCGGCAGCGTTTGAAGGCTGGCTACTACGACCTTTCTGCGAGCATGTCGGTGCCCGAGATTTTCACGACCGTCGTCGAAGGCCGCATTGCGACGAGAAAGGTGGTTGTCGTTCCGGGCCTGCGGCTGGAGCAGGTGGCAGAGCGGGTAGAGCGTTCCGGGCTGGCGCCTGCCACCGAGTTTCTTCGGGCAGCCCGGGCTTCCGCCTTCCTCAGCGAAACTGGCCTGGACATCCCCGCGACAGCATCCCTGGAGGGATACCTGTGGCCGGCCACCTACACTATCCCGGTTGGCACGCCCGCTCACGGCATAGCCCTGGTCATGCTTGAGGCCTTCCGGGACAAGTTTGCCGAACGCCGCGCCGCGGAAATCGCTGCCAGCGGGATGACGCTACATAAGATAGTGACGCTGGCCTCGCTGGTAGAGCGCGAGGCCAAAGTAGACGACGAGCGTCCTGTAATTGCAGGCGTCCTGCTCAACCGCCTGCGGATAGGATGGAAACTCCAGTGCGACGCTACAGTGCAGTACGCCCTGGGACGCCATAAATCTCGCCTTACTTACCAAGACCTCAAGGTGGCATCTCCCTACAACACTTATCTCCATGCCGGTTTACCCCCCGGACCAATCTGCATGCCCGGGGAGGCATCGTTGCTGGCGACTCTTCGGCCTGCGAAGCACAACTTCTTGTTCTACGTCGCACGGGGCAACGGTCGGCACGTTTTCACCCGGACTTATGCGGAACATCTGGCCGCTATCGCTGCGATAAGGGGTGGAAGGCGCGGATGAGGCGCCGCGGCCTGGCCGAGAAGCTGCGCCCTGATGCCCTCTTCCTGCGGGTGGAAGACATAAGCCCTGACTGGTTGGCTGTGCGCGGGATCCGGGCCGTGCTGCTGGACCTAGACAACACTCTCACCGCCTGGCGCTCCGAGGAACTGCCACAGTCGAAAAGACACTGGGTGGAAGAGCTGAAAAAACGCTTTGGCGTGTGCCTGGTGTCAAACACGGTTTTCGGCGGTCGGCTCAGGCGTATCGGACAAAGACTGGGCGTCCCGGTGGTGGGCCGTTGGGGACTTGGGCGAAAGCCTGGCACTGGAGCACTGCGAGACGCCATGCGGTTGCTGGGAGCGAAGCCCGAAGAGACAGTTATGATTGGTGACCAGATTTTCACAGACGTTCTGGCAGGCAAGCGAGCAGGGGTTATGACAATCCTGGTCGAGCCAGTAGACCGCCGCAGAGAATTTTTCGGGACACGGCTTGCGCGGCTGCGGGAACGTGGGCTATGGGAGCGCTGGCGGGCCGAGATCGGCACTCGAGGCGAGGCAGAGGGCAGCAATGAACTGTTGGGCTGAAACCTTCAATGTTCACATCAAAGGCACGACGACGGTAGTTGGCGTCATAGGCTGGCCCGTGGCCCACAGTCTTTCCCCACCCATGCACAACGCCGCCTTTGCCTACCTGGGCCTGGATTGGATATACGTACCTTTCCCCGTGGCACCCGAAAAAGTGAGGCAGGCAATGGACGGCGTGCGCGGCCTGAGCATCGCTGGCATAAACGTCACAATCCCCCACAAAGCCGCCGTAGTGCCCTATCTAGACGAAATTGACCAGACCGTCGCTGATCTAGGGGTGGCCAATACCATTCACAACGCAGGAGGCATCCTCAAGGGCTACAACACGGACGGGCCGGGACTTTTGCGGTCCCTGCAGGAAGCCGGCTGCCAGGTCGAGGGCCAGCAGGTTGCTCTGATAGGGGCTGGTGGGGCGGCCCGCGCGGTGGCCACGGCCGTAGCCCGCGCTGGGGCAGCCCGTCTTACAATCCTCAATCGCACTGTTGCTAAGGCCGAGGAGCTGGCCGCGGTGGTGGAGCGCCTCACTGGCCTTCGGCCCGTCCCCTTGCCGCTGAGCGGCCGTGAAGCACGCGAGGCAGTGGAAGCCGCCGAAGTGGTCGTGGACTCGACCTCGGTTGGAATGCATCCTCACTGCGACGTGCCACCAGTCATCCCAGCCGAATGGCTGCACCCTGGCCAGGTTGTTTGCGACCTGACCTATAATCCGCGCGAAACCGTTCTGCTGAAAGCCGCTAAGGCCCGCAGCGCGACCACCGTAGACGGCACTGGCATGCTGGTACATCAGGGGGCCATTGCCTTTGAGATATGGACGGGTCAACCGGCGCCAGTCGAAGTGATGCGCAAGGCCCTGCTGGATGCCCTGGCAGCTCATAGTCGCTGAGGTGCGCCGAAGTCCTGGTATGCTCGCACGCCCGTGCTGCGCCTACAGGGGGGCGGCTGAAGGAGAGTTGGGAAAAGTCTGGGAAGCGGGCGCGGAGGAGCACCCCGCTCTTGAGTGATTCCGGTCGGAAAAGTGATCAGGCCCCTGCCCCGTCCCGCGGGTGTGTCCTGCCGAAGATCCCGACAACAAAATCCTTCCTGGACTCTCTAGCGGGACCCTAGCCGCGGCTTGGACAACCCTCAGATACCCAGCGCCGCGCACGCCTTTTCGTAGTCGGCCTCTCGTGTCTCCAGGACTGCACCAAA
>JANZZA010000015.1 GCA_026419655.1 Armatimonadota bacterium
CAACATGGTACCGCGCGAGAAAATGACGGAAAGCGCGCGCCGCCGCCGCGACGCGTATGCCATAACGCCCGGCGCGCCGTTTCTCAAGACGGAGTTCGGCTTTTTCTCCCTGGAGGCCTGGGCAGAGCAGGGAATGCCGCAGGATGTGCCCTTAGAGAAACTGTTTCACTACGACCCGCCGGGCGATTATCCCCTGGGCCAGCTTGGCTGGTGCGAAGCGCCCTTTGTGCCTGCTTTTGAGGTGAAAATCGTCGAGGACCGGGGCGACTATGAAGTCGAGCAGGACTACGCCGGACGCCACGTGCTCTACTTCAAGGGCCGCCGGCAGGGATTTATGCCAGAGTACCTTTCCCATCCGGTGCGCGACTGGAAAACGTGGGAAGAAAACGTCAAATGGCGCCTGGACCCAAACAGCCCTGAGCGGTACGCCGACCTGGAGCAACGTATGGCAGGAGCCCGGGAAGCAGCTGCCCAGGGCCTGATGATTGTGCAAAACCTGATCGGCGGCTACATGTATCTTCGCAGCATGATGGGACCTGCAGAAGTCCTCTATATGTTCCACGACCAGCCTGACCTTATACATGACTGCATGGAGACCTGGCTGAAACTGTGCGACACCGTAATCGCCCGACATCAAGAGTACGTTACACTCGACGAAATCTATATCGCCGAAGACATTTGCTATAACCACGGGCCGCTCATCTCACCCAACATGATGAAGGAGTTTCTCCTGCCGTACTACCAGGAGCTAATCGCGCGCGCCAGGAGCCGCCAGATTGACAGGTCAAGGCACCTGTACGTGCAGATTGACACTGACGGGGACTGCCGGCCGGTGATTCCAGTGTATATGGAATCTATCGGCATGGATGCCATGTCGCCCTTCGAGGTGGCGGCGGGCTGTGACGTGGTAGAAATCGGGCGCCAGTATCCCAACCTGGTCATCCGTGGTGGAATTGACAAGCGGGCGCTGGCCAGGAGCAAGGAAGCGATTGACCAAATGCTGGAGTATATTTTCCCGGCCATGAAGGCCCGCGGCGGCTATATACCCTGCTGCGATCACGGCGTGCCGGCAGAAGTACCCTACGAGAACTATCTCTATTACCGGCAGCGAGCCATGGAGCTGGGGGAATGAATAAAGCTGCCGGCCCCCAGAGGATGTTCACTGGTATCCGAGGGCGGGGCTAAAAATCCGACAAATGCAGGGTAAACAAAGCCGCCAGGCCAACAGGATTGTTTACGGGAGCAACTCGAAATGGTGCGTCACGCAAAACCCAGCGAAGCGGAGCAAATAGCAGACGTGACTGCCTCGGCTTTCGGCTACGACCGCGAGGATGGCCGGTGGGCGTGGACCCGTGATACGGCGGCCGCACAGCCCGACCGGTACATAGTAAACGTGAAAGCTGGGGAAATAGTCGGCTGTCTCCTGGTCACCCCTTTTTCGCTCTGGATAAGCGAGGCCGTAATTCGCCTAGCAGATGTTGGCCACGTGGCCGTCAGACAGGACCTGCAGGGGCAAGGCCTGGGCAGCAAGCTAATGGACGGAGCCGTCAAGCTGCTGCGGGCGGACGGTTATCACCTCTCGCGTCTGGGCGGCATGGTGCGCTTTTATTCGCGCTTCGGCTATAGGCCCTTTCCGCGGGGAATGTACGAGATTATTGTCGAGCCACTTGAATTCGGCATGAGTGCGATAACGGCCGAAGAAGCCCACCGCCTGCCGCCGGACATGGCCGGCCGGGTGCGGCGGTACCATCCTGCACGAGACTGGGCGGCGTGCATGAAGCTCTGGGAGGAAATGTACCGCTGCCGCACGGGGGCAGTGGTGCGTGAGATAAACTATGCTGTGCCTCCAACGGCCGGGCCGGACCCGCAAGGATTGTGTTTCGTCTATGACGACCGGGGTGTGCGTGGCTACGTTTTCGCGCACCGCAATCCCGAAGGGAGAGTTTTCCGCCCCTGCGAGGCACGGATCCTGGTAAGCGAGGCTGCCTATAAGCAGGACCGGCCCGAAGCCCTCTGGGCACCCATGCGCGCTCTTGCGGCAGAAGCGGCACGGCTCAATTGCCCCCGCATACTGGCCCGCCTGCCCTTTGACGCACGCGTCGAAGAGGCCCTGCTCGAAGGCGGCCTGACCTTCCGGCGCTGCGAACTAATGGGCGGAACGGCCGGGAATATGATTTGCCTGCTCAACCTTCCCGGTCTGCTCCAGGCAATCCTGCCCGAGCTTCAGCGGCGCGTCTCCCAGGCAGGCTTTAGGGCCAGGGTCGTTCTGCAGGTAATGGTGGAACGCCAGCAGGCCACCTTGAAGCTCAACCATGGGCGGGTACACGTGCTGCCCTGTGGAGCCGGGCTGAACGGAGCCAGCTATGAGACGCTGCGGATGACAACGTTTGCATTCACCGCCCTGCTTCTGGGTCTGCGCGACTGGGAACAAGTCTCCGCCACGGCTAGTCACAATCTCTCTGCAGCAGGCCATGCTGCTGTGAAGGCCCTGTTTCCGCCACAGCCCGCCGCTACGGGCCACTGGGGATAGGCTGCGCTACCTGCCCGCTCTGGACGAAGCTTCCAGCACGCCCCAGGACATGTAGATTTACGGATGGCCACCCGAAATGCCCGGGAAGTTTCGGAATAAACGGGCACGTATACCGATGGGCGAGGTGAGTCAGACACATTGGCTTATGAGAAGCCGCGGATGTGGCTGGGGAGAGCTGATAGGATGCAGGTGAGGAGGCGAGGAATGCCCAGTGTGCTGCGCTCAGCGGGGCTGGCACTGTCGCTGGCGGCGACAATGTCTGGGACGCACGCCAACGCGGACGACACCATCATCATCGCTGACTTCGAAGGCGAAACTTATGGCGCGTGGCGCGCCGAGGGCGAGGCTTTCGGGCCAGGACCAGCGCGCGGGACGTTGCCCAACCAGATGCCCGTCAGTGGCTTCCTGGGCCGGGGCCTTGTGAACAGCTTCTACGGCGGCGATGGCACAACCGGCAAGCTTACTAGCCCGCCCTTTGTTATCCAGCGCCGCTATATAAACTTCGTCATCGGCTGCGGAAAATGGCCCGGACAGACGTGCATCAACCTCGTGGTAGATGGCCGCGTGGTGCGCACCGCTACCGGCCCTAACGACAAGCCCGGTGGAAGTGAGAGGCTCCACTGGGAAAGCTGGGATGTGGCAGAGTTTTTGGGCAAGGAGCCCGTCGTCGAAATACTGGACATGGCGACAGGCGGCTGGGGACACATCAACGTAGACCACATTGTCCAAAGCAACACGAAGCTGGAGGAGGTCGAGGTTACCATGAAACTCCAACTAACCAAGCCGTGGCTGCATTTTCCGGTCAAAAACGGGGCGCAAATGAGGCGCATAGCGGTGCAAATAGAGGGCGGGCCGGTGCGAGAATTTGACATTGAACTGGCCGAGGAAGGCGAGCCGGACTGGTGGGCGGTCATGGACGTTTCCGGATTCCGTGGCAAAAGCGCCATAATCCGGGCCAGCCTGCTCAACACTCATGCGGATGCTGGGAAGAAAATCACGCAAGATGACGACCTCAAAGAAGCTGACCTGTTCTACCGTGAGCCGCACCGGCCACAATTTCATTTTTCCCCCCGGCGCGGATGGACCAACGACCCCAACGGCCTGGTGTACTACGACGGGGAATACCACCTCTTCTTCCAGCACAACCCCTACGGCAAGAAGTGGGGCAATATGCACTGGGGGCATGCTGTGAGCCGGGATTTAGTGCACTGGGAAGAGCTGCCGGTGGCCCTGTATCCTGACGACCTGGGGACATGCTTTTCCGGGTCGGCTGTGGTGGATTTCAGGAACACCTCCGGGCTGAAACAGGGCGCCGAAGCGCCTATTGTGTGTATCTACACGGCCGCAGGCAACCCCTTCACACAGTGCATCGCATATAGCAACGACCGTGGGCGGACGTGGCACAAATATGGGGACAATCCAGTCCTGCCGCATATCGTTGGCGAGAACCGCGACCCGAAGGTCATCTGGTACGGGCCGGAACAGAAATGGGTGATGGCCCTGTACCTCGATGGCAACGACTTTGGGCTGTTTGAGTCGCGGGACCTGAAAAGCTGGCAGCGATTGTGCGACGTGTCAATTCCCGGGACGTCTGAGTGCCCTGAGCTTTTTGAAATGCCCCTGGACACAGACCGAAACAGCACGCGCTGGATTTTCTACGGCGGCAATGGCAACTATCTGGGGGGCCGCTTTGACGGCCACGTTTTCACGCCCGAATCCGGGCCGCACCGCTTTAGCTGGGGCAACTGTTTCTACGCCTCCCAGACCTTCAACAATCTCCCACCAGAAGATGACCGGCGGATACAGATTGCCTGGGGGACCGTAGAGAATCCCGACCCGCAGTACAACCAGCAGATGCTGTTCCCCGTCGAGTTAACACTGCGCACGACAGAGGACGGTCCGAGGCTGTTTGCGTGGCCAGTGAGGGAAATCGAAAAAATTCATGGAGACGGCTGGCGCTGGGAAAAACTCCCTGTCGGGCCTGGGGAGACGCGACTTGCAGGCGCTGAAGGCGAGTTATTTGACATAATCGCAGAGTTACACGTCGGCACGGCAGCGGAGGTCGGCATTGTCGCGCGCGGCACAACGCTAACCTATAACGCAGCCCTCCAGGAGC
>JANZZA010000034.1 GCA_026419655.1 Armatimonadota bacterium
CCTCAAGCCCGATGGCCGACTGCATTTCGGTCATGCGGTAGTTGTAGCCCCACATGCGGTGGATATACGGGAGATGCGCTTCAAGCTCCAGCAGCGCCATTCTCTGGCGCACGTCGTAGCCGTGGTCGCGGAAAGACCGGCAAATCCAGGCCACCTCTTCGTCGTCGGTGACCGTGCAGCCGCCCTCGCCGCCCGTCGTGAAGGTCTTCGACTGACAGAAGGAAAAGGCGTTGCAGTGGCCGATGGCGCCAACCTTCTTGCCCTTGTAGACGCCACCGTGAGCCTGGGCGCAGTCCTCTATGACGTAGAGGTTATGCTTCCGCGCGATGTCCATTATCGGGTCCATGTCGGCAATGCAGCCGTACAGATGCACGACGATTATGGCCCGCGTGCGAGGCGAGAGCTTTGCCTCGATAGCCTCGGGGCTGATGGTGTGGGTCTCGCGGTCAACGTCGGCAAAGACCGGCACGGCACCTGCCTGCAGCACACAGAAGCTTGACGCGATGAAGGTATACGACGGCGTGATGACTTCGTCCCCTGGCCCGATGCCCAGGCCGGCCAGCGCCACGTGCAGCGCCGACGTCCCGCTCGTCGTGGAAATCCCGTACTTCACGCCAACCCATTCGGCGAACTTCTGCTCAAACTCCATTCCTAGCCGCCCGGTCCAGTAGTTCACCTTGCCAGTCCGCAGCGGTTCCATGGCCGCCTGAATCATTTCCTCGGTGAAGTACGGCCATGGCGGAAAAGGCTCCTTGCACAAAGGCTCCCCGCCTTCAATGGCTAGCTTGTCGGCCATTTCTGATCACCCCCTGATCGGTTCAGCAAAAGCGTCTCAAACCGTGCTTGTTCTGGGGGAAACCCTTTGAAAAGGGTTGTCCCCCAGACCCCCTTCCCAAACTTTTTCGTGCTGTTTCTGCCTGTCATCGTTTCTCGCCGGCGTAGTAGACATACCGGGCTGAGGTCTTGAATATCAGGGCAGTCAGGCCCAGTATGAACAGGAAAAGTATCCATGCCAGAGCACATGCATAGCCCATCTTGAAATCCGCAAAGGCCACGTTGAAAAGGTAAAGGGAGTAGAATAGCGTGGAATCTACCGGGCCGCCGGTGCCGTTTGTCATGACGTAGGCGGGCGTGAAGAACTGAAAGGCACCGATGAGGCCCATGATGAAGACGAAAAGAATCTGCGGGCTAATGAAGGGGAGCGTGACGTGGCGGATGCGGTGCCAGGGGCGGGCGCCGTCCACTTCGGCGGCCTCAAGAAGCTCCTTGGGCACGTCCTGGAGAGCCGCGAGGACTATCATCATCGCCCCGCCCACGCCCCAGATGCTCCACAGCACTATCGCCGGCTTGGCCCATGCCGGATCGGCAAACCATCCCGGCGGCTCGCCAAGCCCCAGCCGCGCGAAGATAGGCCGCAGGAAGGCATTTATGGCCCCGTTTTGCGGATTGAACAGCCATATCCAGAGCACGGAGCCGGCCACCAGCGGCACTATCGTAGGCACGAAGAAAAAGGTCCGATACAGCGCCTGGCCGCGCACCTTCAGGTTGAGGAGCATGGCCAGCCCCAGCGCCACGATTATCCCCAGAGGCACCGAGAGAGCAGCAAGACATGCCGTATTCGCCAGCGATTTCCAGAAAAGCTTGTCATGCACGAGATAGCCATAGTTTGCTGCGCCGACCCATACCGGCGGCTTCATGACGCTGTAGCGCGTGAAGCTATAGGCCAGGGATGCAAGGATAGGATAGGCCATGAAAACGACCAGGCCGATTATGACCGGCGCACAAAATGCAAGCCCCCATGCAAGCTGCCGGCTCCCTAAAGCTGACGTAATCCTTACCGGTGCTCCCTGCATCGGCTGGAAATTTCGCCGTCTTGGTAGTTAAGCCTGCTTCGCCGGATGTTCTGTTGTCGGGCGATTCTCCCTGAGTATATGCAAGTGCGTGCGGCAAGCATTGCCCAGAGAGAGGGCACCGACTGGGCACGCCATACGCCGGCCTCGACCGCTCGCCGGGCTAACGGTGGCGGGTGTGGTGGAAGCAGCGTGAAAAAGTTTGGGAAGAGGGTCTGGGGGAGAACCCTTTTCAAAGGGTTTCCTCCAGTAAGTTAGTTTTGGTACTTTCCTCGCTCTTCAGTCGTGGCTGTCCGAGCGGTCGGCAGCTAAGCCGTAGGCGGTGCCGATCAGCGGTCCGGCCATATCACGCGAAAGCCGATGGCGGCGCACCGGTCCAGCCCTGGCCACATCAAGAGAAACTTGGCGTGGGTTTCAATCGGTTGGGGCCCGCCAGGAAAGTACCAGATTGAGCCTTTAGCCTCGTAGGCGCTTCCGCCACGGAGCATGACAAAGCGAGTATGGCCGTCGTCGCGCTCGCTCTCGGTCCACTCCCAGACCTGGCCGCGCAGAAATCTCTCCCCAGCCTGCTGGGCCGCAGCGTGCCATTCCCACTCCGTCGGCAGGCGCCCGCCGGCCCAGGCCGCATAGGCCCGGGAGTCGTCCAGGTCAACGTAGACTACGGGCTGGTCGCGCAGCTCAGGCGGGCAGTTTTTCCCGCGCCAGTGTTTCAGGAAGTTGGCTGTCTGTTTTGGGTGATACCCAGTCGCCTGCAGGAAACTTTCGTATTGAGCGTTAGTCACGGGCTCCGCGGCTATAGCGAAATCTTCCACACGGGCTTGCACTTGATGGGTCATGACCTCATCGAAGGGATAGCCCCGCAGAAAATCGTGCCACCTTTCGGGCGGTGTGGCTGGGTCCGGGTAGCATCCGCACTCCCGGCGCTGGTGGCGCACGGTGAACTGAAAATCCCCGCCGGCTATAAGAAGCGCCTCTAGTTTCACCGCGCCGGCCTCGACCGAGATCACGGGCGGCGCCTTTGACTCGACAACGGACAGCGCCCGCACGTGTGGGTCGTCGGCGTGCCTGGCAGCCACGGGCCGGTAACTTTCGCCGCGCTGATGGGCCAGCAGGTCCTTCAGCCACATCGGGGTCTTGTCCTTGGCCCAGGCGGCCGCAGCGCCAAACTGGCCCAGGCGCAGTTTGACTCGCAGGCTGCCGCCCTCGGCCACGGGCCTGATGGCTGTCCCGTTCCAGAGGTCATAGAACTCCACGCCGGGGCCCTCAGTGTCGAAGACTGGCCCGTCGTAGGCCTCGCCGCGGCGGTTGACGATAGCCCAGAGCCTGACGCCCTCACCCTGCCAGCACGAAGCATAAATCCCGTCGGCAAGGGTAGGGTAGAAGGGCAGCCATTCTCCCTCAGCCAGCAGGTCTGCGAAGCGTCGCCATATTGGGGCCATCCGGCGCAGCACGGCCCGGTCCTCCGCTCGCCACGGGTTCCATGAGCCGAAGATGTTCTCCCAGACCAGTACGCCGCTACCATTTAACCAGGCGCCTGCCAGCTCGTCGCGATGGGACGCCGCCCAGCGATTAACCTGGTGCTGCATATGGCGCGGCTCGATCCACTTCAGCCGCAGGATGCCGACGTCCGGTAATAGTTGAAAGCCCTGCGCCCAGGAAGCGTTGCAGACTTCCATTTCGGATATGGTGGGCGTGCCTTCGGGTTCGAAAATAACGCCCGGCTTGGCGGCGTCCACTGCAGCCCGCAGGCCTGGCGGCGCAGCCACCATGGTGTCCAGGAAGATGCCGTCGGCGCCGAGGGCCTTCACCACGCGGGCCAGCTCGGCCTCATCGGGCTGGGCGGGCCGACGTGTCCCGGTGTCCCAGGGGTTGTAGGGTATAAACACGCGCACGGCACGATTGTGGAACTGGTCCACCACCGTCCGCAGGCCGACCAGCCCGCCGGGCATATCTTCGAAAAAGTCAAACTGGTTGCGGTCATCCGCGCCGATTCGTGGGTAAGCCTGCCAGAGCACTACCGAGTCAAAGCCGCCAAATTCCCTTTCGGCGTCGTTCAGCAAATCGTTGACGCGGTACTGGCCCGAGGCAGGGTCATAGAACCAGCGGTCGTAGACGAAGATGAAGCCGCAAACAAAAGACCGGGCGGCCCAACGCAGGTCGCTGCGGCGGTATATGGCGTCGCTGAAACCCGGCGACCGTGGAAGAGAAGCAGTGAGCCAGCGCCAGGCCGCCACGCGCGCAGGACGAGGCGGCAGTAGCAGTTGCAGATGGCCAAGCTCCACGAGGCCAGGCGCGGCATCGAAGGTCCCGTCCATGCCCAGAATAGGGCGCGCCCAGGCGGCCGCGGCGTCAAAGTCGGGCACCGCCGCCTCTAGTCGGAAATCGTGCCACTCGCCGTCGGCCGGGATTGTCACAGAACCTACTACCCCCGACCATCCAACCCACTGCCCCTGGGCGCCGCGCGGGCGGTCACACCAGTCGAAGGCCAGGCAAAGCGTGCGGTTGCCCTCCCGCCAGCGCGCCCGTCCCACGAAAGCTATCTTTTCTCTTGGCTGCAGGTCAGCAGCAAAGGCCCATGACCTTCCCGTGCGCACCCACGCCCGTACGCCGTCAAATCGCAGGCTGATAGTCTGCTCGGACATGTCATGGAGCCCGGCGCGCACCCACTGGCGGTATTCTCTGAGGCCGCGCAGCCAGTTGGCCCACTCCTGCCCCGGCGCAGGCCCCGCCAGATAGTGTAAATTGCCCGAAGGGGCGGGCATGTCTCCCGCTCGCTGCCACTGACATCCCTCGTCGGCGCTGAAGGCCCCCGGCGCCCAGGGCACCGCCAGCTTTTCTGCGTCGTCGGAGGCCTCGATGCCGACGCAAACGCACAGGCCAAGGGCCGCTAGCAAAACAATGGGTGCGCGGCAGCACCTCAACTTCTCAAAAGATCCCCTTAGCGCTAGCTCCCGTGTCCCTAGAAACCCCATCGTGACTCATCCCTGCGGGCGGCTTTTTGTAAAGAGTTATTCCCAGGACCCCTCCGCAAACTTTTTCCTGGCGCGTCCAATGGATTCGTCCTGTGCATGAGTTGAGGCCCTGCTTTGGACAGCCCCTGGCCGATAGCCATGCTATTCAGGCGCTTTGAACAAGGATTGTCGCCGAGAGTACCCACGTGGATGCCGGCCTGGTGGCTGGCCTTGTTATCCAGGCGCTTTGACCTGGAGGCTCAGGATTTCTGCCCGGCCGCCGTAGATACTCAGGCCCAGCTTGCCCTCGGTAAAGTCGTAAATGCGCCGCGATAGGGCATAGGCGTCGTTCACGAAACATTCCATTAGGGTGCCGGCGACGAAAATCTGGATTTTCACCGGCTGCGATGTATCAATGGCACAGGCTGGCCGGGTCCATTCCGAGACCGGAGTGATGATGGCGATTTCGCGCCGCCCCGGCCGCACGGCGAAACGATACCCTTGCCCACTCTCCGGCTGCTCACGGACCGATACGACAAACTCCGCCGTCGGGTCCAGGCGTACCAGGCACTCGAGCATATAGTGGGCCGGTACATCAAACCGGCACTGAGAAGCCCCCGTCGCTGTCCCTATTCCGACCAGCCGGCCCCCTTGGTAGGCCCATTCCGCGCCCTTTATTGCCCCAGGCTCGACGGCTGGCTGGTGCGCCAGGTCCAGCACGGTCTTGCGGAAAAAGGCTACAGCCTCGTCCACTGGCTTGCAGTAAAGCTGGCCATCCGGTCCCGGGTATAGCTCCCTGGGCAGGCACATATATCCGCCCCAGGTGCCGTCGGGGCAGGCGTCGGTGGGTTCGCGGTTATCCCAGGCCCAGGCAACCCAGACGTGCCGCCGCCCGTCAAACATTCTCTTGCCGGCATACAGGCCCGGGCGGTCAATTACGTGGTTTTCGTGCCGGCGGTATGGGCCGCGGGGATAGCTGGCCGAGTAGTACATATGGCCGCCGATGAGGTACCAGGTATCGCCTATCTTGAA
>JANZZA010000005.1 GCA_026419655.1 Armatimonadota bacterium
CCACTACGAGGAAGATAAGGAGCGGAGCCCCTGTTCTTGTGCTCACCGGCAACCCACCTCCCGCTCACTTCCCTGTCCCTGGCCCCGCCCCCACAGCCCATCCAACATACAACGCTATGGCAGTATTTGTCAACGGCCGTCCCTGCTGGGGGAGTATTCAGTTTACTCAGGATTTTGTTTCAGGCAGGAAGCAGTAAGGCGCGGGGAATCGTCTCAGGTGACCGTTGCAAAACGTGCCCTCGGGCGTCCCGAGTTGCCAAGCGAGTACAACCTTGGGGGATGCGAGACACACACTTTGCGCGGCGGGTAGCCCCCCAATGGGCGTTTTGCGACGGTCTCCTTAGAAAACCGAATACTCACGGCATCTACCGGACTATCTCGCCACCGCAGGATTCTCCGTCCGGGTCCCGGCAAAAAAGGATACAAATCCACGTCAATAACATGTTTCAGTGGCACGCGAGGTGAAAAGAATTATCCCCTCCGCCCGCATTCCCGAGCTTTCTCCGCCTGCTGCCATATAGCGCAATTTGATGCAACGCCAGGCTCCCCAGGCCATCGGCGACGGAAGCTAGTACGCGCAGTGGCTGCGCAACGGCTAGCACCCCACCGCTTTGCGGGTGGCCGCAGACTGCAGGCCGGCGTCGAGAATGGCCATCACCTTGAGGTTGTGCTCGATGCCCACAATCTCGTGGAAGGGTTTGCCTGTGCGCAGGCAGTTGACGAAGTGCTCAGGGCCAGAGTTTTCCAAGGGCTGGGGGCCAGGCTCGATTTCCTCGCGAGCGCCGTCGCGGAGGACGATGATTTTCCCGCCCTCGCCATAAAAAGCGGTAGCCTTTGTGCCCCAGACGGTCAGATGCGGCCCCGGGTCGCCATGCTGGGTCCAGGTGGCCTCAAGGATAGCAAAGGCCGACGGATAGCGCACCAGCATCACGGCATTGTCCTCGGTGTCGCCAAAGTCGTAACAGAGCCGGTCGGCCAGGGCGACGACATATTCGGCATCCTCGCCGATTAGGGCCAGCGATTCGCATGCCCCATAGCAGCAGAAGTCAAGCAAAGCACCGCCGCCGAATTCACGGAAAAACCACCACCCACCACGCCGATCCTCCGGCATGACGCCACCAGTGGGGCCGGCATGCCCTGCCCGCAACCGAAACTCGAATATCCGCCCCAGGCTGCCAGAGCGCACGAGGTCAAGAAGAGTGTGAAAGGTCGGCGACCACATAAAAGGCCAGTTAGTCATCACACCAATCCCCGACGCCCGCGCCAGGTCCGAAATACGCCGGGCATGGTCGAGGCTGGCCGCCATGGGCTTTTCGAGCATCACGGGCACTCCAGCCGCGGCGCAGGCCTCAACTACGTCCAGGTGGCGCGAGTTTTCGGCGCAACAGATGACACCATCAGGCCGGGCCTCGGACAACAGGGAAGCATAATCAGGATAGACCTTCTCAATGCCGCGCTCGGCGGCCCACCTCTCGCAAAGGTCCGTGCGGATGGGGTCAGCGATGCCAACCAGGGCAACACCTTCAATAGCCTTGGCCTGATTGATGAGCGAGCCGATATGGCCATGGGCGATGCCCATGACTGCAAGTCTGGTCTGCGCAGCCATTCATAGATGCCTCCCGTCGAAGTTGGGCGCAGCTTTCGAGAAGCGGTGGCCAACACCTGCGTGAGTGAACCAGCGGTGGGCAATCCTTCGGCGCAGGCAGACGCATCCCCGGCCCTTACACCTGTCGCAGGTTGGGGAAAGACGCACGTATCAAGCGTATGCACCTGCACCCAAGCAGTGCCAGAAGATTTAGCAGAAGCGGCCAGGGCGACAACTCTTTTGGGACTGTTGCAAAAGTCGCTTTCCCGGCCCCAGGCGCAGTCGCAGGTGAAAGGTCAAACGCACGGCGTTGTACACTTTCTTCAGTCTGGATAGGCTAACACCAGCTTTTGCAACAGTCTCCTTTTCAAAGCATTGTCCCCAGAAAGAGGTGGCGTGGGCATCCTTTCGGGACCATTGCCAGTGGTCAAAGGAAAATCCTGATGAAAACTGCGGACAGGAAAGCGAACGAGCCCTTGCTGAGACGGGCTATAGACCGTCATAATATAGCCTACTTACGGGGCCAGACCCCACAAGCCGGTGTGGATCGGACGTGTGCACGTAGCTCTGGGGGAATGCGGTATATGCTCCAGCCGAGTGATGAATACAGGGGAAAGCTCTTCGTGGTCGAGGGCGTTGATGGATCGGGGAAAAGCACGCAGATTCAACTGCTTCACAAGTGGCTGCAAGCGCAGGGCTATAGCTGCTTTTTCTCGGAATGGAATTCGTCGCCCCTGGTGAAGCGCACAACCAGTCGGGGCAAGAACCGGCGCTTACTGACGCCGCTGACTTTTAGTCTCATCCACGCCACAGATTTTGCTGACCGCACCGAGCGCAACATCATCCCGCCCCTCCAGGCTGGAGCCGCTGTCCTGGCGGACCGCTACGTGTACACGGCCTTTGCTCGCGACGTGGCCCGCGGCTGCGACCCCGAATGGGTGCGTGCTGTCTACTCCTTCGCCGTCAAGCCGACCATCGCTTTCTATTTCCGCGTGCCACTTGAGGTTGCCCTGGAGCGCATTCTGTCCGGCCGCCCGGAACTGAAATGGTACGAGGCCGGCATGGACCTGGGCCTGTCCGACGACCCGTATGAATCCTTCAAGATTTTCCAGGCCCGCATAATGGAGCAATACGATCGCATTGTCGAGGAATTCGGCCTGACGGTGATAGACGGGACGCTGCCGATAGCCGTGCAGCAGCAGCAAGTGCGGGAGCTGGTGGCGCCACACCTGGCCGGGTTACTGCGCCGGCCCGAAGATGCATGGGTCACGGTGCCCACAGAAGGGGGTGCGCGGCAATGAGCGGTGAGTATTACTGGGTACCCATCCCCGGCGCGGACATTCAAGGACCCTTGCCGGGTAAGCTCATCGTCCTGGAAGGCACCGACGGGGTGGGCCGCTCCACCCAGACCAGGCTGCTGCGCAACTGGCTGGAGAGCTCCGGTTTGGCCGTGTACGACACCGGTCTGACGCGTGGTGGGCTGGCAGGCCGTCATATCCAGGAGGCCAAAGAGGGCCACACCCTGGGACGCCGTACCCAGTGCCTGTTCTATGCCACCGACTTTGCCGACCGCCTGGAAAAAGAAATCGTCCCCGCCTTAAAGGCCGGCTCTGTAGTGCTCACCGACCGCTACATTTACTCGCTCATGGCCCGCGCCGCCGTGCGTGGCATGGAGCGGGAATGGCTCCGCAAACTTTACGGTTTCGCCCTCAAGCCCGATCTTATCCTCTACCTGAAGGTGAGCATCGAGCAGCTTGTCCCTCGTGTGCTTGCCAGCGGCGGCTTTGACTACTGGGAGTCTGGCATGGATTTCATCGGCGCCGACAGCATGTATGAGTCCTTCACCCGCTATCAGACGGCGCTCCTGGAAGAGTTCGACCGCCTGTCAGAGGAATACGGTTTCGTTGTAATAGACGCAAACCAGCCAATAAAGCAAGTCTTCCGCGAACTGCAAAAGCACGTCAAGAAGACCGTGGCGGACATGACGCCGGGCGAGACCGCTTTCACGGACTTCGTCGGTCATGTCATGCCGGTCGAAGAGACACCTCAGCAACAAGACCGTCGGTCCGTGGCCGAGGCCCTCAGGGATTTCTTCTCATCTATGCTCGAAGACGTCTAGCCGCTCTTGGCCGCCCCACAGCTTGACCCAGGTAGAAGGATGCGGGGCAGCGACGCCGAACCTGCGCTTAGGGGGAGGAGAAGTGCCTAGACCGATTATGCCAGAAGGTCTAACGCCGTCTACGCGGACTGCAAAGGCGGCACGGCTCATCATAGACGCCAAGATTGACGAGCTGCTAGCGTATGCCAAAAGCGCCATCAGTGGGGACGTGGATGGCGTCCACGACATGCGGATAGCAAGCAAGCGGCTCCGAGAGGCCATGCGGCTATTCCGCCGGCTCCTGCCCAAGAAATGCTATGCGCGCGTGATGGCCCTGGTGGAACAGCTCAATGATGCTCTGGGACGGGTGCGTGAATTGGACGTAATGATGGCAGATTGCGCTGCGCTGGCGACGCAGACTCCGCAGGCCGCCCCGGTGCTGGAGGTCGTTGCCGCCATCTGGGCCGAGCGCCGCGCCCAGGTGCAGGGCGACCTCGTATTGCTGTGGGACAATCTTTTGGGTAAAGGCAAGCTGCTGCGGCGCCTCCGGGGGATGGCCCGGAGCGCCGGAAAGCGCGGGAACAGGCTGTCTAAGCTACCCTTAGAACAGTACGCGTATTTGGCAATCGCGGCCGCCACTGAGCGGGTGAAGCAAAGACTGGAGCCGGCCCTTAGCAGCAATGAGCCCGGGGCCCTCCATCCGTTGCGGATTGCTGTCAAGCGGCTCAAGTACAGTATTGAACCCTTCCTGACTGCGTTGCCAGCCCTGCAGGCGCCGTACGAGGATGTAGCCAAGCTGCAAGAAACACTGGGGACAGCACAGGACTATAATGTGCTTGCCCTGGCTTTGACTGATTACCTGGCCGAGCGAGAATTGCTTGACACGGAGGCCTCCCAAGCAGCAGTCAGTACGGTCAAAAATCGCCAAGCAGAGACATGTGCTGCAGCCCGGGAACAGGCCGCAATACTTTCAAGCACCGAGTGGTACCGCAAGCTGCTCGACGCAATGGACTAGCTCGGCGTTATAAGTGGCTGGTGCGGGACGCCCCTCCCCCGCATCAAAACACCACGATGCCAAAACGGGCGGGCGAGTGGAAGCCGCCAAAGACAGGCGCCCAGCAGGTGGCTGTTTTGGTATCAACCTCTTCGCGACCGAAGTTCACGCGCCACACCCCTGAGGGCTCGCCGCCGAGGACGCTGAAAGGAATCTTAATCTCCACCACCCATCCGTCACCATCCCGGCCAGTCGCCGCTTCCCACTGGGCGTCCCACGAAGCTTCAAAGACGTTTTCTATGCGAGCGTCATATTGCTGGCCCGCAGCATTCACCACGAAGTGATAGTAACCGCTGACTGAAGGGGGCTGCAGGAAGACCTCGACAGCATCGTCTTCCCAGACAGCACCGTCGCGGAGGCGGTCAGCCGAGTGCGGCTCGGGCTGGCCGCCGCAGAGAAAAGCAATGAAGAAGCTCGCCCCATCGTGGCCAAGCAGCACGGTAGTGGGCCGGGCAGCAGACCTGCCTTCCTGGGCCGTCACAAATCCTTCCAGCCGCGTCGCTGCATCCCACTCCCCGGGGTCAAGACGGCCATCACAGTGAGGCGCCGCCGGTAACTTCGGACACGCTGCGCCGCGGACCACCGGAACCTGGACCGTACCACTACATTCAGGTGTCCCCTCTAGTTCAGCTTCCCAGACAATCCCCAGCGGCCGGCCGGAGAGGGCGAGACTGTCAAGCATTGGGCGCAGCTTCTCGGGGACTGCCACCTTTGTCTCCCCGACACCGGGCTTTGCGAACTCATACGGCGCCGAGGATAGAGCAATCTCCTCGCCAGAAGATGCGTCGAGCACCCGCAGCCGAAGCGCGCCCGCCTCGGCCGCATAGCTTCTGACCAGCAGCGATATTTGGTCCAGCACCGGGCTGGCCGGGCCAGCCGATTCGACCTCCACCGGCGGATGTAGACGCACCGTGGCCCGGCGCGGCAACCACACCGACTGGCCTCTCCACTCGAATCGCGCCTCCACGATAGCGTCAGTCCACCCAAACCCCTTCTCGGCGGGCATTGGGACGGCAAGCTGTAGCCGCATCTCCTTGTCGGCCTTCACCGTCCCTGGCGAGACCTTGCTGTTCCCTGCGCTAGCCGAAAAGTCACTCAGGGCGTCCTTCTCCGTGCGCACGACGCAGTCGAGGGTAAACGGCAAGCCCACCGCGCCGTCGCTGAAAGGTGGACTGGTCGGCGCGTGAACCGTCACGCCTGTGAGCACTTCGACGGCCCGGCCCAGCGCCTCTGCAAAGCCGTCGAGCGGCAGCGTCATGCAGCGCCGATAATGGGGGTCGGCAAGAGTTTCCGCCCTGGTGCGGAGACGGCGATAAATGACCTCCTGGGCGGCAGCCAGCCTGACCAGAGCCTGGGCGCTATCTGCAGTGAGGGCCGGGCGTACAGCCGCCGCCCACTTTTCTGCGTCCTTGCCCAAGCTGTCTATCTCCTCCCGCTCCTTCAAGCCCTCGCGCGAAGTTACGCCCACGTCATCAATCCACACCTGTCCCCAGTCGCCCTGGAACAGGAACTGGAAGAACCCTGTCGAGTGATTGGACGGCACAGAGAACTCGCGCTGATACTCAGCAACTGCCTCGCCCGTCGGCTCCATGTCGCGGAAATATATGTACTGGTCGTAGACCCACTGGCCATCAGGCCCCTTGACGCCAAAGCGCGGAATTACCTGGCCCTGGGCGCCGTCGGGGCGCTGCCAGCGGTAGCGGAAATGA
Source organism: Armatimonadota bacterium (assembly GCA_026419655.1). Lineage (GTDB taxonomy): Bacteria > Armatimonadota > Zipacnadia > Zipacnadales > FEN-943 > JANZZA01. Next base: position 6,447 of record JANZZA010000005.1, read on the forward strand.
AGAGTGTAAGTGCGCCCGCCGGGCAGCTCCACGTTCTGGTGCAGAGCGTGGAAGGCATTGTCAGCGGTGCTGACGGCGCGGACGCTGGTTTTCCCGGCGATAGGGCGTTGGGCGTCCACACTAATTTCACTGTCGTGGGCTGCCGGCGGTACCTCGGTGCCCCATCCCGCCAGGCCCTGCTCGAAGTCACCTTGTGACACCAGGTTGCCGGTTTGGCGCGCCAGCCAGCCAGCCTCCTTCGCCAGCCGCTCGACCCACGCCTGCGCTTCGTTCAGCCACAGTCGTGCGATGGCCTCGCACGTGCCAAGCACAACCACCTCCGTCCGGTCCGGGTCGAGCACAACCGGGAAGAGGACTGTTTTTGTGTCGGCGGCCCAATCCAGGGTAACCGGCGTATCCCCTACCAGTGCCCAGCCGCGCAAGCGCCCGCCGCGCACCGCAGCCACCACGTCAGCAGCGGCCATGCCCAGGGCTCTCGGCGACACTGCGATTCGCGCCGTTTCAGTACTTTTCTGCGGATTGCGGACCGCCACAAACACCAGGTCGCGATACTTGCCCTGGCCCGGCCCGTACCGCTCCACGAGGACCTTGTCGTTATCTGAGCGCGCCTCCGTCACCGGCTGCCAGCCAGCCTCATCCAGCCAGATTATCAGCGGCTCATAGAAGCGAAACAGCGGCCGCGAAGGCTCGTACTCTGACGGATTTGAGAAGGGCGCCGTGCCCGGATGGACAGCGTAGAAAAGGCACCGGTGCATGCCGAGCTCTTTGTCTTGCCACGATGTCGTGGCTCTGACGAAACTGTAATCCATCCAGCTTACGGGCTTGCGGTAGGCGTAAGCCCGCAGATACCAGTAGTGTTGATCGTTGGCCAGGCCGCAGAAGGTTGTCTCGCCGGCGCCAATCATGTCCAGCAGATGGCAGAACCAGGTCATTTCCGGGCGGAAGGTGTTGCCCATCACCAGCTTGCCGCGTGCCCTCATTCGCTCGGCCACCTGCTCGGCGAATTCATAGCACGCGAAAGCGTGAAGCTGGGCAGGCGCTTTTGCCGTGTAGCTGGCCACAAGGGGGATGTTGGCATAGCGCCAATGCTCGCGGCGGAAGTTGTCGTTGTAAAAGCCCATGAAGCCGGAAATGCTGTCGAGATAAATGCCAGCCAGCTCCCCGCCAGTGCTCCGGGCCGTCTCGAAGGCCGGGTCCAACTCGTACTTGCATGTTATGGACGCCCGATTGGGTTCTGGCAAGGCAGGTGCAGGATTGAGCGTGATATTGGAGATCCAGTTGCCGGGCGACCATTCGTCGGTCCAGTGGCGCCAGACCCATGTGCCGTCCTGCCGCTCGATGGCTGAGTTGACGATAGCCTGAGCAATCTCGCGCCGTGGAGCGCCACCAAAATGCCGGTCGCGCTGCTCCGGTGGGGCTTCGATGTCGGCCAGCGTCACCCGCTTCAGCTCGTCGAGGGTGAGAAGAGGAGCCTCCTCGCCGTAGCGGGGTTTGCGGTCGGGCGTTGGGCGGTCCCCGAAATGCTCATATTTTCCCCACGGCTCGGTGTATACGAAGGGCAGGATGTCGTGGGCGCCATCGTAGCCCGCCCGGACCTCGCCACCTTCGTCAAACAGCATGCCGAAATCCCACGGGCAGGCCATGGTGCCAGGCGAGAAGCCGAGTATCCAGATGCCACCCCTGGGCTCCCGTCTCTCGCCGTATCCAGGGAAAAGCCGGTAATAGCGCTCCAGAGCGTCGCGAAAACCCCATGCAGGGTCATGAGCGTAGACAAATAGGCGAAAGTCAGCCCGGCATCCCAGCCGCTCGGCCTCCGGCGAGAGGCCAAGGTCAAACTCGGCATCCAGGGCCTGGCGAGAAGCGTCGTAAGCCAGTCGGAAAAGGCGCGGCTCGTGAAGCGGCACGGCCAGGGAAAGGCCTACCTGCGGCCCGGAAACGGCGCAGAAAGGATAGGCGCCAGGCACATGATTGTCTCCCCACCAGAGCGTGCAAGTGTAGTGCTTGCCCGTCTCGATA